>JANOJH010000110.1:0-3374 GCA_031408135.1 Bdellovibrio sp.
GCAAAGGTGGTGATCGGAAAATCTTACGGATTTAAGACCCCGCAGAAATATTGAAAATCATGTTATATCACAAGCTTGGAAAGCTCGAAGTCCCAGAGCTAGCCCACAAATATTTTTGACGAACCGTTTTTAGAGTGGTGGCTGGCCAAATTGCCAAGCCGCTTTGAAAAAGAGGGTTTGTTAGCAAACAGTAAGATGACCGATACCCCACAATATGCGGGTCAAGTAGCAAGTCTTTGGAAGTGACCAGGCCTTTTTCAAGATGGGTGCGGGGCTGGAAAGCCTACAAAACTGTAAGAAATTATATTCAGCTCAATGAAAAAGAAGCCTTGGGTCAAATTAAATATCAGAAAAAAAGACTTAAGGGTTTATCAACAGCAGATTGGCAGCTACTTTGGATTTAGCTGCTTACTTGAGCTGGAGCTTAGCTGATTGCTTTAGCTTGCGCCGATCTCCAAAAAGCTATAACTCCCTTGAAACAAGAATTAACCGACGAATTATTCAAACGAACCGTTTTTTTTTCGGCGGCGACGGAACAGATAGTAAACGATAAGTCCCCCGGCGATAAACAGAACCAACAGCGAAAGCATATTATACCAGATTCCGTACCAGATACCCAAGCCGTTGCGGTAATAGAGTTGTGATTTTCCGAAATTGTATTTGTTTTTAATTTTAAAAAATACTTTTTCGGTCTTAATACATTTTTCGAGCAGGAACCGGCTCTGGTATTCGTTTACAAGGTATTTAACGCCGATTTTAACCAACAGGTAATCGAGGCTGTCACTTATGGTGCAATCTTTGTCGTAAAGGCATTTATTTGCAAAACTGAAACGGATTCCGCTCTGGAGCGAAGGGTCGTTGTAGGTGATATAGTTTTGCTTGAACCATTTGAAGTGCCCGGTGTAACTGATTTCCGAAGTTTTAAATTCAACATCATTGGTTTTATTGGCTAAAAATCTTTTGAAATCATTTTCCGCCATTTCGTTTTCAAAGCCTTTTTCGGGCCGGCGGAGCTCATCGTAAACTTTTCTTGCGCAGCCCGAATCGATTTGCAGATTATAGCCGCTGGCGCGGTAGCCGGATTTGTCTTCAGGGCTCCACGCGCCCGAAGCTTCTTTCGTAAAAATAAAATTATTGGGTTTCTTTAACCACGAGGTAACACTGTAAATCAATACTGCGGCAGAGAGAAAGAATGTAATCAGTAAGAAAACAAAATATTTCGACGGTATAGCTTTAGACATCAAACTTCATTAGCAGACCCTATTTTATTTCGCAAAGCCGGCATTGAAACAAAGCAACGGGTAAGTGTATTTGCCCCGTGAGGTTCAAAATTTGGCCTTTAATCAATAGGCGTAATCTACAACTTTGTTAAAGTACGCAGGCACCGGGGCCTCGAACCTGACCCGTTTTTTTGAGTGCGGGTGAGTAAAAGCAATCGAAAATGAATGAAGTAGCAGATTTTTATGTTTGTCGGGCTTGCCGTATTTCGGGTCGCCAACCAAGGGGTGCCCTTCACCGGCAAGGTGTACGCGAATCTGGTTTTTCCGACCGGTCAGCAGGTTTATTTTAAGAACGCTGAAGTAGGCCGTTTCTTTTACAACAGTGTATTCGGTGTGCGCCAGTCTGCCGCTTTCATCGTCTGAAGAATGCACAACATAATCTTCATCTTCTTTAAGGTAACTTGAAATCTTACCGGATTTTTTTGCCATTTTTCCATGAACGACGGCGTAATACGTCTTTACAGTTGCGGGCCAGTCATTTTTCAGAAATTGCTGAACCTGTTCGGTTTTAGCAAAAATCAGAACGCCTGACGTGGCCTGATCCAGCCGGTGAACCACAAAAACACATTTTTTTGAAATCTTGCTGCCTTTTCTGACGTACTCATTCAGTGCGTTGTGCACAGTATTGGCTTTGTCCCACTTAGCCGCGACAGTCAGAAATCCCGGGGCTTTAATGCCCACAATAAGGTCTGGATCTTCGTGGATAATTTCAAAGCCCGGTGGCTGGTATTTTTTGGGAACTTTTTTCGGTACGGGGGAATTTTGCATCATAAGATTTGGAGTTAACACAAAAAATCCAAAAGTGGCACTTCTTTTGAACCTTGATCGCATTGGAGACCCTCTTTATGCCACTGATTATACATATTGTATTTATTTCGCTCCTTACCCTGGCGGTTCAGCAGACTTCCGATCCTACAAATAAAATTCGTGGCCTCCGTGTAGACGTTGGATATTTTTATAATCATTATCCCGCCAAGACGGTGGCGGCCCTTGCCGAAGAGCTCATTGCTAAAGCGAGCCGCAGCGGGGTCAATACTCTTTTCGTTTACGCCTATAACTCGGCTTATGGTGCTAAGTATGTTACGGATTATCCGTTTACGACTGTCGAAGGCGGATACGGGCGCCTTGACATTTTAAACCATATTTCGCTCGAGGCTAAACGCAATGGTATGAAAGTCGTGGCTTCTGTTCCGGCGAATAATTTTAAAAGCGTCTGGGAGCAAAAATCCGGGTGGCGCGCCAAAACGATCGATGGACTTGACTACGTGCCGGCAGAAAATATGTTTTTGCTTTCGGCGTGGCATCCCGAATTCAGAACCTGGCTTGCCGGCTTTTACCGAGATCTCATAAATAAAAATCCGTATATCGATGGAATTGAAATCGTCGAACCTTTTATTGACTATCGGTGGCAGCGAGAATCGGATTATAACCCGCTGGCCAACGCGCGGTTTAAAAAGCAGTTTCCATCAGGAAAACTTGGCGATGAAAACTGGCTGCTGGTTCGGGCAGAGGGCCTCACTGATTTGATCGGTATAATGAATTCAGCGGCCCATTTCTATAATAAGAATTCATATCTGGTCCATACCTGGCCTGCGAAAGCCGATGGTAAGCTAATCTCTTACGATTCACTCCGCGATCACATCGGGCTGGATATCGAAGGCCTGCTGGAGTTAAAAGGAAATAAAACCCTTGATTATTTATCGACCGAATTGATGTGGCAGCAATGGGCGGCTCAGTTTGGCGGGACGCACTTCAATCCGCAATGGACCGAGCGGACAGGGCTTGAGTTTATCAAGAGCCTGAATTCGCGGACTAAACCCATCATCCATGTTGAAGTATCTTCTTTCACAGGTGAAAACGGTGTTATCGTTAAACCCACGCCCGAGGAATTCGTGGCAACACTCGAAGCCATCAGGAATCTGAACGCCGGCATTGATGTTTATGATTACAACCAGATTGAAAATGCCGGACTGTGGGACGAGCTGCTTTCCTGGTTCTAAGGCCAAAATTAAACCCGTACTGAGTTAAACCCGCTCTTGATTTCTGGTCCAGTTAAAAAACACTTACCTCAATCTGACTTCGGTATTAATCTTG
>JANOJH010000143.1:0-3641 GCA_031408135.1 Bdellovibrio sp.
GGTTGTTCCTTTCGCACCCAGGCGCCCATCCATAATGGTAGCCGGTGGTTGCGTTACACCAAAGAATAGAGCACGTGCCGGTGGATCGGATGGATTATCTAAATTCAAAGCATCAGGTGATGGTGAATTAATGTGGTAGTAGATAGCGCTGAAATCAGGTGTTACATGATTTAGATTGACCTGATTATCATAAAGGGTATTTAAATTAGCATCTCCATTCACTGGAACATTCGAATTTGTGAAATGCTCGATCAAAACATTGCGTTGTTTCTCACCCACATAAACATTATCAAATGCAAAGCCATCAAAAGTCGGGTTAGGAATATTATCATTGCTTGAGCCTATTGCGATTCTAATTCGCACCTGAGTTCGTTTAGCAGGATCAATCATATCCAAATTAAACCGTCCGTTCTGCCAGCCTTGAACCTTATTGCCACTCCACCCATAATCTCCAATCAGCTGAGTACCTGGCTTCCCAACGATGTTAGAAGTGTTATACCAATTAATACCCGTAGCAGAGGATGCGGCCGATCCAACATTAAACCAATTAATACCTCCGTCAACTGAATATTGTAAGACTACACCATCTAACTGATTTTCAAGATCAGAAAAATAGTCTAAAGAAATCATTGGCCTTTCAAGAGAAGCAAGATTAAAGCAAGGTCCGTTCACCCAAGAATTTTCAAGGGAATAATATGTATTGTTATTTTTTCCTGTCCACCAGGCTTTTGTTCCTGTGGCTGCTGTTTTAATGTGTTGGCCATTTGGCAGCCCGTAAATCCAACTTGTATCACTCGACACTTTTATTGAAGGGTTAACATTATACTGGAATCCAGCTTCGGGGATCCAACCTCCAGTATTTGCCTCAAAATCTTGTTTATAGGCAAGCGAAGCAACTGGCTGTACAGTGCTGTAGGGAAGAATAAATACCTTTTTTGTTAATGATTGTGTACAACCATCATTAGTCTTGATTGTGAGCGTTGCATTATACGTATTGAAAGCAGAATATTTATGCTGAGGCTGCTTATAGGTTCCAATAGTTGTGCCGCCATGCATACCCGCAGGGACATTAGCTGGAGCGCCCGATACTAGATTAGGTCCTTTAAGAATTGGATTAGAACTGTCTCCAAAATCCCACTTAAGAGAATCAATTGTACTTATACCCAGATTGAAGGTCTTATCGCTGAACGCTGTAAAGTCATCATTACAAATTGAAGACCAAGAGAAGTCCACATCAGGAACGTTACCAACCCTTATAGGCTTTGCAGCACTTGAATTGGAGCAACCTTGGTCAGTAGTAACTTTAAGTCCAACTGCATATGTACTAGCAAGGTTATATCTTTTACTTGGATGCTGCATAGTACTTGCTGAGCCATCTCCAAAACTCCATTGCCAACTGGCAATACTTGCAGGGAAAGGTGTTGGATTGATCGTAGAGGTATCCTTAAAAACCACATCATCAATTATGCAATTATTGGTAGATGTAAAGTCTGCTATAGGACTGGCAAAAATATGCACAGGAGTTAACTTGAATGTGATAGCATCAAATGCATTGCGGTAGGTATACCGAATCAAATACGTATCTGAAACCAAACTATTTGTTTGCATGAAATAATCAGAACCAATTTTTACTATGGTTGGAACAGTTTGTCCCGTAAATGCAGGCTCTGCAGTAAACTGTGTCTCCGGAGCCTTACCCGTGCTAGCTATTGGACTACCTGTGATTTTTACCAACCCCTGATCCGCACAAACCTCCCATTCTAGATCCGCATTCAATACTCCACTTTGAATCGTGAAGTTTACATTCGTAACCGGGTTCACAATCACCTGTTGCGTTGTTGAATTGGAGCATCCTGTGTTTGAGCTTGTGTAGGAATACGTTACAAAGTTAGGTCCAAGCGTAACAGCGTCCGGATCAAAATTAACCCTGTCAAAGTTAGCACTGACGTATGTAGCTCCTATCAATGATGTAACAGGCGAAATTGTAAACGCACCACCACCACCCGGCAAGAATCCGGTAAGTGTAATTGGAAGATTATTTTCTGCCATTTGAGGAGGGGAACCTAACGGGAATCCGTTAAATCCTACAACCGGCAATGGGTTTATCTGCAGATTCATATTATCGGTAGCGATACTACATGGCCCACTGCCATCGGGATCATTCGTTGTTACCGTAAAAGTTATAAGCGAGTTTATCTCAGATGGATTATTAAATGTATACGTTGGAGTAACACTCGTAGAACTTGAGTATGAGCCTGTTCCACCTGTCCAGGTTACAGACGAAGTAGAACCCGAAATTGAGCCATTAAGAATAATGTTTGGAGAATCTTCACATAACTTCAAGTCGAGCCCAGCGGATACAAAAGCCGGGGGGTTGATGGTGACAGTTATATCTTTAAAAGATCCGATGCAATTATTTGCTGAAGGGGTTACTCTGTAAATAACACTGCCTACTAAACTGTTTGTCAAGGAAAGGTTTTGACTGATCAAAGAACCATTTCCGTTAACTGCACCGTTTACATTTGAGGATGGTATTGCAACCCAACTAAAAGTAGTACCTAATACATTCTGTGGCGAAGGATCAATCGTAAGACTCACCAATTGCCCACCACAAATTGTCTGATCAGTTCCGTTGGCTGATGGCAATGGTAACACATTCACTACATAGTTTACAGCTGATCCGGAGCATCCATTAGAGGTTGGCGTAATCGTATAGGTTACCGTACCCACCACATTTCCTGAGTTGGCAGGCGCATCGGTAATTGAACCCGATCCTGATAAAGTATTTCCGGTAATGGTAACTCCACTAGAGACACTTGTCCATGTGTAAGTAGTTCCAATGATTGAACTTGTAGGAGTAAAATTTAAAGATGCATTGCTACAAATACTTGTTTGTAATTGAGGCGCAGTGTTCGTGATAACTGGTGTAGCTTTTACGGTTGCTGTAACGTTAAATGTTGCACCAATACATCCATTGGCAGAAGGTGTGATTGTATAAATGACACTGCCATTTGTGATTCCATCGGTGCTGGTCAAAAGTTGCGCTATTGTCGCTCCGCTTCCTGCAGATGCCCCTGTAATATTTGTTGGATTCGCTGTCCAAGTATAGGTTGTTCCAGATACCGAATTTGGATTAGTAATTCCAATTCCAGTAACAATACCGGAGCAAATAGTTTGATTGCTTGCAGTAACATCCGGGATCGGGCTAATATTTACTGTCACCGTCTGTGCTGCACTTAAGCATCCATTGGCTACAGATCTAATCGTGTACACTACACTACCTGTTGTATTAACCGTTACTAAACTCAATGCTGTATTGATCGCTCCTGCTGCTACCGGAGTCGCCTGGTTCGAAGCACCCGTTACATTCGTATTCACTACCGTCCAAACATAGCCTACTCCTGATACTGTATTCGGATTGGTTAAACCTATCGTGGGCGTTTGTCCATTACAAATTGTAAAGATGGTATTGTTAACCGCCAGCGTAGGGTTCGGGTCAACTGTTATCGTGGCTGTGGTAGTCGAACCATTACAACCATTCGCACTTGGCGTGATCGTGTAGGTAACACTACCAGAAGTATTTCCTGTGGTGCTGCTCAATACCTGGCTGATCGTGCTGCCGCTACCCGCGGTCGCGCCTG
>JANOJH010000200.1:0-2550 GCA_031408135.1 Bdellovibrio sp.
GACCTGGAATCATGTGTAATCCATATGTTCCTGCTTTTATCGGTTTGCCTTCCACTTCTACATCGTGCGAGAAAGTGATGGTGGTGTTTTCATTGGCGCCCGCCCGCCACGGTGACGGATTTTGAGCAGAGCTCTTTCCAAAGGTTAGATTGGCCAATCCGTATGGAACTAGTTTTCCCCAGATTTCGCGGCCTGCCACATCCGGACTGCTGTAAGCAATGGTAACTTTCACGAGGCCCAGGTATTGGGACACTTCACTTTTCTGATTGTTTCCACTGGGTGGCAAGGTCATCTGAGACCAGGAAATAATGCTGGTAAATAATCCGATCACCAGGATTATAGATTTCAATTGGTGTTTCATATTGATTGAAAGTTTTAGTAATGAGGTGAATTAACGTATTAACCTTCAAAAGATGAAACACAATCTTAGCAAAGGCTATTTAAGGTTAACACTGGTAAGGAAACTGGAATAAGCAATGGGCGTAGTAATAACTATTACCTGTTCATCCGTATATCAGTACGCCCAATCACAATGCCGCGGCTAATGTGCGAAGTACCGCTTACGTTTACTTCAGGCTCGCCAAAAGCGTTGATGCGTACTTCATTAGTAGCATTTACACTTAGGCGACCCTCCCCGTAAATAGTGGTGGAAATCGTTTCGCTGGAAAGTGACCGTGTATCAATTTTATTTGCTCCATATAGACGATAACGCTGATGGCCAGTTTGCCCTTCTTTAATCTTCAACTTATTTTCTCCATACAGAACAGCTTTAAATTTTTTGGTATGAAGAGATGCGAGATTTATTTCAGCTTCTCCATACACTTTGAGTTTAAATTTTTCGGTGTCAATGGAGCTATCACAACTTACTTCTTCTTCTCCACGAACGTCAAGAACTTTTAACTCGCGGTACGTTACATAAGCTGTTATCACGGCATCACGATAGATACTTATGTTAGCCGAATAGCTTTCATCATGTGTTCTTTTGTGTTTGTCAAGAATACGGGCATCATCCAAATAAATCCTTAATCGGTTGTTGCTTACTTCGATATTGATTTTATCGGCCGTAACATTGGAATATTTGATCAGGATGGATTCTTGTTCCCCTTTTTGCAAGACCAGATTGATCTTTGGCGACACAATAATCTTATCAAAGGGATCCAGTTTCTTTTGTATTTCCTGGGCTCGGGTCAAACCTGAAAGCATCAGTGCGGCACATAAAAGCAGGTATTTTTGGAAATTTTTCATGGTTTTTTCAATTTGTTTTCTTTAAGACAACTGAGAAGCCTAAAACCCCTAAGTCCTGAAAACTTACCATCTGACCTTACTCATTTTTCAATATATCTACAGGATTAAGACCCGAAGTTTTTCTGACCAGCAATGAAATGGTGAGCAAGGCAATGACGACCACAATAAAAGAAGAGGCCACGAACGTTATTGGATTAATACTGATGTGATACGTAAAATTCTGTAGCCAATAATTGATAATTACGAACGCGAAAGGTGTGCCAATAACCAACGCAATAAGTATAGGGCCGACCAGACTTCTAAATAATAGGAGTTGGATACTTGAAGTAGTGCAGCCCAATACTTTGCGTACGCCAATCTCCTTTTCCCTCACTTTAAAATTGATAATGGCAAGACCGAACAGCCCCATGCAAGTGATAAGGACTCCAGCCGCTGTGAAAAACACCAGGACTATGCTCATGTTTTGCTCGAACTGGTATTGTCGATTGATAGTTTCATCCAAGAAAAAATATTCAAAACCGAACCCTGCGTAAAGATTTTCCCATGAATGATTTAGTGAAGTTATAAGTGTATTGAGTTCGGCTGCATTCACTTTTAGCAATGCGAAATTATATTGCTCAACTGGCAAAAAGATTAATGGCTGAATAGGCTGATGGAGTGATTGATAGTGAAAATCCTCCATCACGCCAATAATGGTGCGATCCCAGGTTTCTCCATCCCGCTTAATTCGTAGTCGCTGGCCTATTGGATCTTTTAGGTTAAACTTATGGGCGACCGTTTGATTAATAATGACCGCTTCAGCGGAATCGGCAGGACTATCTTTATTGAAGAATCTTCCGGCAACAAGTTTAATATCTAACGTCTTTGCAAGGTCTTCATCCACATAGGCTTCAGAGGCATCAATACTTTGCCCAAGGTCTTGAAGAAGCCAAATAGGATGTTGGTTGAATTGTTTACCAGGAATATTAGATGTTGCAGATACTTGCAGCACTCCAGGAATTTTCAGCAATTCATTTTTTGCTGTGTTAAAATCATGCTGGAGTAAATCAGGACGAAATGGAACCACGATTACATGCTCTACATTAAATCCTAATGGCTTGTTCTTTAAATAGATGATTTGCTGCACTAAAGCGAAGCATCCCGAAATAAGAACCATTGCCAATGAGAACTGTACGACTACCAACGCTTTTTGCAAAAACTGTCCGCGTGTAGAGGTTGAAAATTTTCCTTTCAACACTGCCTGTGGTTTCAGTGAAGAAAGATGGAAAGCGGGGTAAAGTCCGCTGATGATACCAATCAACAACC
>JANOJH010000163.1:0-1304 GCA_031408135.1 Bdellovibrio sp.
GATGTTATCTGCTGTGGAAACGGCCGGATGTATACCATGTTCCAGGGCGTATTGCTCTGCTGGCAGACCAAAGGCATCAAAGCCCATAGGGTGAAGCACATTAAAGCCCTTCACTCTTTTAAAGCGTGCTACAATATCGGAAGCAATATATCCGAGCGGATGGCCTACGTGCAATCCCGCTCCTGATGGGTAGGGAAACATATCCAACACATAATATTTGGGCTTTGATGTGTCGTTCTTTACCTCATAGACCTTGTTATCGATCCATTTATTCCGCCACTTTTCTTCAATTACCTTTATCTCTTCTTTTGTGTATTCGGCCATTTTCTGCTGGTTATCTTATTTATGCGATAATTTAATCCGCAATAATAAGCAATCCCCAAAAGTTTCCGCGATTCAATAGAATGGGTAAGACAGTTTTGTGAAAAAAAATTATTGGGCGGCCTGGCGAGACGCCAACGGGCTATACGTTCCAAGTCCGGCCACCGCGCAGAACCCACCGCGCTTCGGGCTTTCCACTCCTATCCCTGGCCGAGGAGCATCACTTTGAAAAATAATCTGTGAATCTGTGGCTATTAGTTTTTATCTCACCGTAGCCTTATCAATTCTCGTAGGTGTGTCCTCTCCTGAAACAATGGTCTTGGAACTTAGCGCAACCGCCTGGATGGTAGAAGTGATGTTTTTCATGTTCAGTGTTTCCATCTCATCGTTTACCGTATGATAAAATTTATCTATATCGATTTCATCAGTTGATATGGAATGGGCTGGAACCCCGAGTCGCGCCAGCGTAGCATTGTCTGAGCGATAAAAAAGATTTTGTTCTGGATAAGGATCTGGATTAAATTGGAATTGGGTGTCGGTAATATTTTTCTGTAAGATTTTTCCAAAGTCTGATCGCTCAAAGCCAGTAATAAAAGCATTGTTTTGTCCCCACTTCGATGGCTTACCTATCATCTCAATATTAAACATGGCCACTACCTTGTCGGGATTAAGTTGTTTTGAAAAATATTGCGAACCATAGCCACCAATCTCTTCAGCCGTGAAGGCAGCGAAAATCAACGTGAGATTGTTATTCTTTATTTTCTTGAAATATTTTGCCAAAGCGATAACGGCCGTTGTTCCAGATGCGTCATCATCGGCACCATTCGCAATAGAATCCCCGACAACAGGTGGGAGAATGCCTATGTGATCGTAGTGACCAGAGAAGACCACCATTTCATCTGTTCTGGATTTGCCTTCCAGCATCCCAACAACATTGGTCATTCTGATAGCTTCAATTTTTTGAGTAGCCTTGACGGAGTAAG
>JANOJH010000239.1:0-25085 GCA_031408135.1 Bdellovibrio sp.
GGGGGTTCCGTTACCAGCTGTACTGCTGACAGCCGGATTAAATTTAAAACTAAAAGATTTTGAATATTCATCCCCGAACTTCACGAAATGAGCCACGATCTGAATCATCTTCGGAGGAGGCTCGACTTTTTCTTCATCTCGCCGGATGGTGATCAAATCAATAACGATGTCATCTGCGCCTGCGGTGCCTGGTGGTTTGCGGCCAACGACTTTGATAGGGCCGCCGTCAGAGGCCGGCGCCAGATCAGAAACTATATCCGGAATATAAAGTTTAACAATTTGTTTTATTCGGTCTTTTTCGGCCACAGTGTTGACCTGGCCTTCTAGTTTAAGAAAGTCTCCGACGGCGGTGACTTTAATTTCCGGATTATTAATGTCGTTGGTGATGAATTCTGCAATTCGCTTTCTGGCAATCGGGCTCAATGTAACCAGCGAGGACACTTTTTTATCAAATTGCGCAATGATTTGTTGAATCCGGATTATATCGCGAGGAATCAATACATAGCCATCTACAAGAATCAGACCATTTACAATTTTAAATTCAATGCCCTCGATATCTGCTAAAAGGGCCTGTACTTCCCGCAGGGTTTTTTCTATTGAGTCGTCTCTGATATCAAAGCGTATTTCTACGATTATCTGGCCGGTTTTTTTATCCCGCAATGTCGTTATTCCGTTGCCGGGTTTTTTCGGCATTATCCTGAAAAAGTCAGTGCCTTTAATACGCTCGATATCGAAAAAATCAGTTCTTCCGCCGATACTTAATTCGACATCGGGAATTAGAAATTCTTCGTCGTGCTCAACACCAACAATAAGGCCAAGTTGCCTTCGGATTCTTTTGCCATTTGGTTTTTTATCGCCCTTTTCGGTTTTTTCCGATTTTACAACATCAGGGGCTGTTGCCGCCGGGTTAGGAATATCCTGAGAGTTCGCGCGGAAGCTCAGTAACATAATTAAGAATATATTCGGCAGTATTTTTAACAACATCCTGACTTCTACTGTAACGGCTATCAGTCAGGAATACTATTATTTGGGAGGCGGTAAAGACGTTGATCCAGGTGCTAAGCCCGAAGTCCGGCTTTGAATGCTGTCGGCGCTGGAGGCCGGCACTCGAGGCTGAATTTTGCGGTCATGAGGATTCCTTAATAGAAAATAGAGACTGCTCGCATTAGTTGCCGCCAAAAAAACCAGATCCTGCGCTTCTTCGATTTTAGCTTCTATTGTTATTGTCGTGTATTTTGTGTCTCCGGTAAGACTTGTCTGAATCAGACCACGTCCAGAAACGTCGCGCTCAATTGTCCGCGGTAAATTGTTATGAACATTGACTCCGGTAGCAAGAATGACAACGTCCTGCATAAGCACAGTGACTTCTCTTTTTTGATTTAAGCCCTTGCCGGAGTCCACAATCGCCATAATATCGACGCGATCTCCCGGTCGGATGAGTTTGGCATTTGCACGATCATCATTGATCGGAATAGTAACTGCACGTTTTCCCGGAGAAACCTGAATGGCCATTCCTGTTTCAGGACCAGGTTCCAGAACTTTATTCTTAGTCAGGGTCTGACCTTTTTTAATCGGAATTGCGGCAACTCCACCGACAACATCAGGAATTTTATCATAGGAGTCCGGCTCAACATCACTTCGCATCTTTTCTTTTATTTCGAGAACATTGTCGTAGATGCTATCCATTTCCCGAATGTCTTCGCGAGCAACAACAACCCGCACTTTGTCGCCTGAGGCTTTTTCAAGTTCGGCCTTTTTTTCCTGAGAATAAGAGTAAAGCATAAAGGTGGCAAACACCCCTGCACCGATTGAGATCCATAAGTTTCTTGATTCATTGGGACCCATAAAATTCTCCTATCACTATTTACAATCGGCAGAAATACATATTCCATAAACAGTCTTGACCCAAATTCTGGGCGTTTGTATGGCTGTTCCTGTTTGCGGGACATAAGTCGAGGATGCGTTCCAGACGTTTTCGGTGGCCGCCTTATCAAAGGTTCGGCAACCTGAATCGTCGCAAATACTTCCATAAAGGCCAGTGCCTAGAGTGGTGAGAGTTTTGGCAGGAGTTTCTTTGACGTAATTGAATGTAATTGGTCTTACGGTTGCCGGCCAACGTGACTTGTCTTCGGTTGTTTGATGATCACTTCCATCCTTTGTTACGCCATGTACCCGATTATTAGAGAGCTTGTAATTGGTGGTTTCTGCACCCGGACGAAAGTACATTAAGTTTGAACGATATCTGAAAGTTTCAAGAGCATAGTTGTATGAGCCAATTGAATTTAAAATTCCTGAATGGATTGCACCGAAAAAACCAAGTGAAAAATTAAATACAAGTACAAGCATAAAAAGTACAGGAATTGTCTCAACCAGCGCCATGCCTTCTTCGGACTTTTTAAATTTCTTTCGGGATTTCATGGTTTTCAGCATCCGTTATCCTCACCCCAGCCGTCTTGGGTGGCCCCGCCGGACGGTAAATTTGCGGCTCTCATTGGGTCGGCGACAGTTCCATTTTCGAGTTTTAATATTCCTTCATTGTAACGTTGGTTGTAAAAGAAATTCCGACACTCTTCCTGGCTCGGGTTACGGATGATAAAAGCGCGAAGCGGAAATTCGAAATCTTCCTTCGCGGCAGCAACATTACCTAAGAACGGGATTTTAAAGCCGGCAAAAAGTTTTAGATAGATTTTGGCACTTGCGCCGGTCCACGGTTGACGAAAACGGTTTACTTTATCATCCGAATTTATCAATCCTGAAAAAATCGGGTCTACCGTGGTGCTCAGGTCGCCAATGGCAAGATTTGAATCATGCAGTTCAAACCAAGGATCAGTAGAACCGTTCCCAGTTAGTGAGGGAAATGCTGCAGTGATATTTGAAAATTTTGTGCGTGCATTAATCTGCGCGGCAGCTTCTGTACTTGTTCCACTGGCGTAATTTCTTGCTGTGGTCCACACGATATACTGGGCAATTTCTACAGTAGCGAGTGAAAATGTAAGTCCAAAAATGAAAATTGAAATTGAAATAACCAGTACAAAAGCAAAAAGAAAATCGGCAATTATAAAACCCGAGTTATTTGAAAGGGGATTATAAAGCCGTCGTTTTGTCATGGCTTTGGATTCGAGCTCAGTGAGCGGGCTATGGAATTGGGGTGGCATTTCCCGATTGATACACCGGCACTGCTGCCCGGCGCACGACAGCCCGTCGCGGCATCCGCAGATTTCCAAACGCCGAAGCCAACCATAATCGAAAGGCTTTGCATCGGTTTCTGAACTAAATTGGAGAGTAATTTTTTTTCTCTGGCATAATTTGTGACGATCATAAATGCGCCCAGCAAAATAACCATGAGCAGAACAGATTCTATTGCGATCTGTCCTTTGTTATTCAATTTGAATTTATTCGACTTCAGACCACGGAATTCTTTTGTTTTCATTGGAAGCGCCCCCCGTAGTTGCTGGATAAGGTTCAAATCCGGTTCCGGTAGCCAGTTGAACTTCGACTCTGGCAGCTAAACGTGCTCCGCCTACTTCAAATGCCCTTTTTGGCGCTTTCATGAGGGTGCCCATGAAAAGCACTCCGCCCATTACTAAAAGAAGCACGTACTCTATTGTCATAATTAAGGATCTTTGCTTTTAACGTTTTGAATGTCTGTATTTAACTCATCCATTTTTATCGTCATAGCTGATTTTATTCTAGGGCCGAATAACATAACTAAGCCGACAATAACCACTAATAACAAGATGTATTCAGTGGCACCCTGGCCGGATTGACCGGCAATTAAGTTTTTCCGTAAGCGATTTCGCAGCGTGGTGATTAGTTTCATAAAGCACTCCCTTTTATAGTGTTCTTATCGTCTGTTTCTGGGAAAACTTGAGTCTCAGAATGAGACTACAAGTCTAAATTTCCGACTTTTTCGAATAGAAGTGCGGGACCCTCATCTATAATGAGTTTGAAATTCGGCTGGGACCCGAGCCAGGAAATCAACTTGGAATAACCTCGGTGGATAACATAATATTTAAAGCGATATTTGATTAGAAAATCCCGGCTCTTTTCGGGTTCATAGAGAAATTTTACGTATTCATTTTCAATAGTATTCGAAAAAATAATATTTCTTGTGTCAATGAAGTATTTGTTTTTCTGACCCAGAGCCAAATCACTTCCGAATTCCCAGGTATTAAAAATGTTGCCGTCAGCAGTTTTCAGAAATGCATTTATTTTTTCGGCCCGATAGCCGGCATCAAACGTCGGCTGATACCTTGCCGGTAAGAATCGTGAAAAATTCTTTTTTTGGAATGGATTCAATAAAAACGTGATCGTCATTACGAATGCAATAATCAGGATATTCAATGCTGATGAGTATCTATTTTTTTGAACTACAGCAGCGCTGGAACTTAAATAAATCTTATCAAATACAAACAGAGGTAAAACAAGAAATATAAAAAAAGTATTTCGTATTGCAAAAAAACCGCTTAACCAAAACATAAAGTAAGAATCAGAAAAAAGTTCGATTAAATTGTGCCGACTTTTGAATTTGTTAAACAATATAAAAACAAAAATTGCAGATACGGTGTAAAAATACCAGCTCGCAAACGGAAAATTAAAATAGTGGGTCGGAAACCACTCATCTATTTTTCTTGCCTTCGAAATTGCGGCTGTTTCAATTACGTAAGGAAAAACCTTCCAAGTGAACGGATTAATGAGTGCGGCCAACAATGTGAGGGCGAGAGTCTGTAAACGGTTTTTAAAGAGCGAGTATTTTTTTTGAAGCAATAAAAATGGCAGTTGCCAAATCAGCATGAGTGGCAAAATAAGAAAGGAGCCGTGAATATTCACCCACAGGAATTCTAAAAAGGAAAACTGCAGAATATTTTTAGTGCTGAAAAGATTGTTTTTCAGAATGGTGAGCAAATAGTATGAGGCCAGAATAAAAATCGTCGAAACCATGGCCGGACGGGGCAAATAAATCAGTGTCAGGCCCTGGCTTGCAATTAAAAAAATCGCCAAAGTTTGTAGTGTCCAGATGTTCGATGTGTTTTTGTGCGCTAAACTGTATTTTTTTATGAAACCGTACCAAAAATAAAGCCAAGCAGCAGGAATGAATGCGTGAACAAGAGCCACCAATTCGAGGCCTCTGATTTTGTACAAAATTCCGTAGAGCAAACTGAGGAAGGCAGGGTAGACCATTAAGCTGGTCTCAGAAACTGTATAACTGTCCTGAGTAACTAATTTCAGATTGTCGATTGCGTCTAGGCCAAGCTTTATCCAAATCGACAGATCACCTGTCGGTATTGGTTCAAGAAAAAACAAAAAAATCGGTATTAGGGTAAATAAAAAGAGATAAAAACTATTACGCGACAGAAATCAATTTCTCAGTACGTAAATATCTGAATAATTTCTTCCGAGTTCTTCAGAATCCATTCCATAACCGACCACGTACCGGTCTTCGATGGTCTTACCGATATAGTCGGCACGGATCGGGAGCTCACGTCGCGCAGGCTTATCAAGTAAAGTTACAATTCTGAGTGATACCGGATTGGAAGCCAGCAAGCGGTTTTTTAAAAAACTGAGGGTTCTTGCCGTGTCGATGACTTCTTCAACGATGATGACCTCTTTACCGGTAATATTGATTGTAATGTCTTTTGTCATGCGGATTGCGCCGCCTTTTTCAGTCGATTGAACATAGACAAAGTCGACCTGTTGCATGAGGCCAACCTGACGCATCAGATCTGCCGCAAAATGAATAGAGCCTCTGAGCGGGCAGATAAAAATGATTTCTTTTCCTTCGTAATCGCTTTCGATTTGAGCAGCTAATTTACTTACTAATTTTGCAATTTCGTCTTTTGACAGAAAGGAAGTCATTTCGTCTTTGATTTGGGCCATAAAAATCTTTCTTACAGATGTAGTGTTGTAACACCGGCAGCTTGCGCCATTTTCAGATAACGAATAGCTTCCTGGTTTTTTGAATCATAACGTAAAATATTCTCCCATTGATCAACGGCTTCTGCAATGTGATGAGAGTTGTATAGGATTAATCCGAGCTTCAGTCGGGGTGCGGTCAGTCGAGGGTCGGCCTGTAACAATGTTTTTAGCTCTTTTATTGCGCGATCTTTTTGGCCGGCCTGAACAAAACATTCAGCGAGCCGGAGGTTCAGCTCAAGTTTTTTAGAAGAAAGCGAAACCGCCTTTTGATACTGCTCGACACTTTCATCAAAGCGTTTGAATTGTAAGTACATATCGGCAAGTTCGGCATGTTTGGCGGCAAATTTTTCATTGATATTTGGTTCATTAATCTGCTTCTTCGCATCCAACTGAGCTTTAGCATCTTCAAATATTTTTTTTGCATCGTCATAGCGGCCGATATCATTCAAAATAATTGAGAGGCCTACGGCTGCATCTGTATAACCGGGTTCAATTTCGAGGGCCCTTTTAAAAGTGGCAATCGCTTTATTGAATTTTCCCTGATCATAGTAAATAGTTGCCAACATTTGCAGAACTTCAGGATTCTTAGAGTTTAATAAAGTTGGCTGATTCAGAATCGGTTCTGCAGTGGCATAATCGCCTTCGATGAAAGCGGACCTGGCTTCTTCAATCAGTTGATGTGAAAATGCTGCCATTAAAGACCTTCTCGCTTAATTGCTTTTGCCTCGTCAGAATCAGGAAACTTCGTAGTCAAAATATCTTTATAAGTTTTTAGTTTTTCGGAGTCGTTAAGTTTCGCAGAACTTCGGATCACGCCGGCCAATGAGCGGGGCTGTAGCCCGAAATCCTGAAATTTGCGGTAAGAACCGATATAGCGAAGCGTTGCAGAATCGTATAGCTTCTGTTTGAAATAAAAGTCGGCGATATAAAGTTCCTTCTCATTTAACATTATGAAGGCCTTTTGGTGATTTTCTTTTGCTTCACCTAAATACTGTGAGCCCGGAAATTTTTTAATAAGTTCGTTAAAACTGTAAATAGCATCATTTGCGAGTGTAATATCCCGGTCGATGGTTTCGGGCAGTTGCAAAAAATAGCTCAGGCCGGTCCGGTAAATGACGTAGTCTATTTTCGGGTGCTTAGGATGCAGTTCCCTGAAATTCTGGTAAGTAATCTGAGCCTCGGGATAGTCTTCATTCTTAAAATGAACATCTGCAATAGCCAGTTCGGCTTCAGTTGCATAAGAACTGTATGGGAATTTATTTTTTACATCAGCATAGCGCTGAATTGCGATGAGGTAGCGTTCGTTGTCATCGTAGTCTTTCGCAATCTTAAAAGCGGCTTCAGGTGTGTCTGCACTTTTTTCGTCGCTGGCGCAAGACAATACAAAATTTGAAAACATTAAAATAAATAACAATTTCAAGATCTTAGTTCTTAGCATTTAATTTGATAAAACCCGAAGGCAGAAACGATGTCAAAGTGAATCGAGGCTGCAACAAAAGTTTGATTAAATCTACTGCCCAAATGTTAAGCTCAAGATTTCCAACTGGGTTTTTTTTATCCAGCCTGAAAAGGCCCCCGGATAGCGTACCTGAAAATACCCTTGATCAAATTTTAAAACTTCGAGTTCCTGGCCGGACTGCAGTTCAAAAATGATCGGCTTATTTTCGCCAGGCGCAGTTTGCACCTGGGCTTTTTCTGAAATAACCAACGCCCGGGTGGTGTAAGCGTCCTGAAAACTGACGTAACTAGCTGAAAGTATTACCAAAGTAAAAAAAAGTGCAACAGCCAGCGGCCATTTCTTTTGGGCAGCGAAATTATTTTCCAGCATATTCTTTTTGTTTAGCAGGATATTTTTGAAGAACAGCCAAACTGTAACGAAGGCTAGAATTAAACTGAAAGCCAACCAGGCATCCAGCGGAACTTTTGAAATTCCGGATTTAACATAATCAAGATTAGTTATTTGGCGAGGAATGATCGGAATTTCAACCTTTTTGGAATAGTGATTGAACGATTCCTGTGCCAACTGATTCTTTGAATTCAACGAAAGGGCTTTTTTTGACCAAATGTAAGCTTTTATGTAGTCACCCTTTTCGTAGGCCGATGTCGACATATTATGAAATATTACAGATGCCTGAGAATTGCTCATGCTGCTAGTACTTTGGTCTAGCAATTTTTGATAAGTCTCTAGTGAAGCGTCCCATTTTTGAGCTTGTTGAAGTACGAGAGCCTGATCAAATAGCTGAGTAAATGACACGGTGGTTTGAGCAGACTCATTTTGAATTTCAGTTTCTTGCGGCATATAGCCAAAGTCTACAAAGAAGCCCTCATCATTGTCACGCGCTAGTGCAGCGATGTAAGATATCCCGAATCAAAATGTGATTTAACGAAAGGCTTTTCATGTTAACAGTTATAAAGAATGCTTTTACCCATTTAGCCAATTCCGACGAAAGCTTAGTTGGACAAAAAATTCAAAATGATCCGGTCGTTGAAAGTTTGATTTCCGATCTGGTGGATGAGGTTACGGCACTGAATTCTGAAATTGATTCTATCCGCAAACCCCAAAGTCAACTGACTGAAAAATCGAAAAAGAAAATTGAAAAAATCGGCGCATTGCGCGGTCGTCCACTTTATCACAATTACATTGGCACTGGCGCGGGCCGAGGGCCGTATGTTGAACTTGAAGACGGCAGCATTAAGCTGGATTTGATCAACGGAATCGGTATTCACATTATGGGTCATAGCCATCCACGTGTAATGAAAGCGGCAATCCGCGGCGCGCTTTCGGATGTTGTCATGCAGGGAAATATCCAACCCAATAACGAATATTTAAAATTAACTGAAAAACTTATTCAGATTGCAGGCCGAAAGAGCCGACTGAAGCACGTTTGGTTTTCAACCTGCGGTACTATGGCAAATGAAAATGCACTTAAAATGGCCCGCCAGAAAAATACTCCTGCAAAACTAATTTTCGCAATGAAAAATTCTTTTGCCGGCCGCTCGACAATGATGGCAGAAGTTACCGATAATCCGGCGTATAAGCAGGGGCTTCCGGATTATAATGAAGTGCTTAGAATTCCCAACTTCGAGAAAAAAGATCCTCAAAGCGGCGAAAAAGCCCTGCGTGCCATGCAGGAACAATATGCTAAGAACGAAAAAAATATTTCATGTTTTGTTTTTGAACCAATGCTAGGTGAAGGCGGATTCGTGCCAACACCTCGAGAATTTTATCTTCCTATGCTGGATTTTTGTAAACAGAATAAAATTGCAGTTTGGGCTGATGAAGTTCAGACCTTTGCAAGAACCGGTGAATTTTTTGCATTCGAAACAATGGATCTTGGCCAATACGTTGATCTTGTGACAATTGCCAAGACAGTTCAGCTAGGAGCAACTCTCTATACGGAAGAATATAATCCAAAGCCGGGATTGATGGCCGGAACTTTTTCCGGCGGCACTTCGGCCATGACAGCCGGACTTGAGATTATTAACATGCTCGAAGAGGGATTTTTAGGTCCGAATGGTCGAATCAACCAGATCCACAATCGTTTTGTGGACGAGCTGAATAAACTGAATGTCACTACCTGCCGTGGTCTAGTTAAAGACGCCGGTGGAATGGGTCTCATGATCGCGTTTACTCCGTTTGAAGGTAAAAAAGAGCAGACAGAGGCGCTTATTAAAAAACTATTTAATAATGGATTGATTGCTTTCAGCTGTGGAAAAGACCCCGTGCGGATCCGATTCCTTGTTCCGGCAATAATTGAAAATCAGGATATTGATTTGGCAATTCAGATTGTTGAAAAAACAATTTTAGAAGGAATTTAATTTGAATTTTATCGAGACCTGTCGAAAATTAATTTCGCTCGACAGCAGTCCTACAAGTTCAACGGTTGAACTTGTAGACTTTCTCGCGATCTTGGCCCGAGATGCGGGGCTTGTTGTAGAAGTTATGCATGAAATGCAGAATGGCGTTACACAAGCCAATATTATAGTTCGAACAGAAAAATTTAATCCCGGTGACTGCTAATTTTTCATACATACAAATTTACAAACATTTTATCCCGTACTCTTTTCACTTTTGAAAAAAAACGACTTCAACCCTTATGATGCCGCAATTGAGGATTCAAAAATATACGGACTTGGCGCTGCTGAAGTTAAACTCGATTTCCTTTGTAAACTCAATGTCCTGAAAAAGCTTAAAGACCGCCAGTTCAAAACGTTGAAACCGGTACTCATTGGCACCTTCGGTGAGGAAACCGGAATGCAGGGCGCTTTACGATTAATCCGAAAAAACAAAATTAACGCAAAGTACGCCTTAATCGGAGAAGCCAGCGATTTAAAAATTATTGAGGCTGCCAAGGGTTTTGCGATTGTTGAAATTCGGATACCGATCAGCGAAGACGAACGCAAGTACAAGATTTCAAGAAATCAGGCTGAATCCGCAACCACGCAAACCAAACTGTTTGCCGGAAGATCTGCACATTCTTCTACTCCGCATCTAGGTGAGAATGCGATTCAGAATATGCTCGAGTTCTTACAGAAAATGCCGGAAAACATGGTATTAATTGAAGCGGATGGCGGCACTCGGGTGAATATGATTCCAAGTCAGGCGATGGTCGAACTTGAACTTGTTTCACATGTGAAAAATCTCTGTCTGGTTAAGCTTAATAATATTTATAAGGTACTGAAAGAAGTCGAAAACGACATGCGCCAGTTTAAGGACAAAGACTTTGAGCCGAATTTCTCTACGCTCAGTGTAGGTATTATCCGGACGTTTGATGATGATTTGCTAATTGGAGGCTCCTGCCGCATTTTGCCCAACGTAACTCAGGAACAATACGAGTCGTGGATGTTTAAAATTCAAAAAGTATGTGAAGAAAGTGGAGCTCATTTCCGGGTGACAGATTACAAAAGACCATTCAGAACAAATGAAAATTCGGTGTTGGTAAAGACGGCTCAGAGCATTTTAGAGAGTATGGGGCTTGACTCAAAGTGTAAAACGCTGGCATCTACAAATGAGGCCAGCCTGTTTAGTCGTCTTGGTATTGAGTGTATCTGTCTCGGTGCCGGAATTCGCGAAGGAAATGTACATACTCCCGAAGAGCATGTTAAAATCGAAGATCTAGAAAAGGCGACCCACTTTTATGAAAAAATGGTCGAAAGGTTTTGCATATGAGTTTCTTAATTAGAGCTGTTCAACGAGAAGATTTATCGCAACTGACTGATTTGGCAAAACAATTTAATTTACTTAATCTGCCCGGAGATAAAAAAATTCTGGCGGATAAAATTTCGCGGAGCGAAGCTTCGTTCGCAGGCGAGCTTCCAAAAAACAAATCCGAGTATGTTTTCGTGATCGAGGATCTCGAAGAAAAGATGGTGGTTGGCAGTTCGCTGATCATTGCCAAGCACGGCAGCGAAGAAGTTCCGCATTGCTACTTTAAGATCCTCAAGCGGGATCACTTTTCCCAAGATCTCGGCCTGGGTTTTATTCATCAGGTATTACGCTTTCAGACCGATGCGGATGGCCCAACTGAAATAGGTGGGTTGTTAGTTGATAAAATGTACCGTCGCCGCCCTGAAAAGCTCGGTCGTCAGATTTCTTTAAGCCGATTTGTATATATGGCGTTAAATCCTGAAAGATTTGAAGAACGTATACTCTGTGAACTCACACCTCCATTGACGGAAGAGGGTCGAAGTGAATTCTGGGAAGCTCTAGGAAGACGATTTACAGGCTTGCCTTACCAGGAAGCTGATATGTTATCGCAAACAAATAAAGAATTTATTGAGTCACTGTTTCCGGAAGAAGATATTTACCTCACGCTTTTAGACGCCAAGGCAAGGCTCGTCCTCGGCCGCGTCGGAGAAGCTACAAAGCCCGCCGAGCACTTACTTGAAGGAATTGGTTTTGAGTATCTAGAAGAAGTCGATCCTTTCGACGGTGGCCCTCATTATGGTGCCAAAACAAAAGACGTGCTTCCAATAAAAATGGGTAAACGAATGCTGTTGAATGAATTCTCCGATCCAAATTATAAAGCACAAGGACTAGTCGGCTTCGGAAGTGAAGACTTCAGATGCGTGATGACCGGTTATGAAATTCGGGATGGGGTTGTTTCAATTCCAGCAAAGTCCCGCGAAAATCTTGGAGCAGTACTCGATCAGGAAGTTTTCGTGGCTCCGTTCAACTATGGGAGAAAAAACTCATGAAAGTAAAACCTGTTATCTTTACCGGAGACTTTGTTGCCGGTAAATTTATGAAAGCCGAAAAACCCGATGGCCTTTTCAAGGACATAAGTCCGTCTGATCTTAGCGATCAAATTATGACCGTTTCATTTCAACTGGATCACGTCGACAAAGCCTGTAAGGCCGCAAAAGACGCATACATGCCGTGGTCTCGAACAACACTTGCTGAAAGAAAAAATTATTTACAGAAATTGCGGGATGTTTTTGTAGCGCATGAATCTGAAATGGCCGAATTGATTTCGCGCGACACTGGAAAAGCACTCTGGGATGCAACACAGGAGGCCAAAGCGTTGGCTATTAAAATCGACGTAACAATCAACGAGTCACTCAAGCTTATCAGCGAAGAACGAATTGAAAATGCCTTACCTCACGTGGATGGTGTAATTCGATACAGATCGCGCGGAGTAATGGCGGTTATTGGACCTTTTAATTTTCCGGCCCATTTACCAAACGGCCATATTATTCCGGCCCTCATTGCAGGCAATACCGTCGTCTTTAAACCGTCTGATCAGACGCCCGCAGTTGCGCAATTATACGCTCAACTCATTGAGAAGGCAGAGCTTCCGCCCGGTGTGTTTAATCTCATTCATGGCGAAGCCGAAACCGGACGAAGACTTGTGGCCCATGAATTGGTTGATGGAATTTTGTTCACCGGCTCATATGAAGTCGGGCTTAAAATCAAACAGGAAACCTTGAATCACTACTGGAAAATTCTTGCGCTAGAAATGGGTGGCAAAAATGCCACCGTTGTTTGGGAAGATGCCGATATCGACAAAGCAATTTACGAAACCTTGATAGGCTCATATATGTCAACCGGTCAGAGGTGTTCAGGCACTTCACGAATTATTTTACATGATAAAATTGCTGACCAGTTTACAGACAGATTTTACAAAGCGGCAAAGAAACTAACGATTGGGCACTGGTCAAAAAATCCATTTATGGGTCCTCTTATTAACGGAGCCGCAGTCGAAAAATATATTCGGTTTCAGGAAATGGCCAATCGCGAGAATTGCGAAAGCCTCATGCGAGGTAAAGCACTTGAACTTGAATATAAAGGCCATTATGTTACGCCGAGCATACACCTCGTTAAAAGTTTTGATGCAATTTCACTTTACCAGAAAACAGAAATATTCGGTCCCAATGTTGCGATCTATAGATCCAGCGATTTTGAAAAGACAATCGAGATGGTAAATTCCACCGGCTATGGGCTTGTGATGGCGTTATTTTCAAAAAATCGTGAACTCTATGAAACTGCGTTGCAAAAGGCAAGAGTTGGTTTACTCAACTGGAATCGTACAACAAATGGCGCAAGTGCACGACTGCCATTCGGTGGCATGGGAAAGTCTGGAAATGACCGGCCTTCGGCGTTTTTTGCAATTCAGTATTGCACCATTCCCGTTGCCAGCTTAGAGGACTCCACGGCACTGGATAAATCCAAGTTGCTTCCCGGGGTTAATCTTGACTAAAAAAACCCGAGTTGGCTTTTTTAGTATTGTCAGTTTAACATTGGCAATAGCAGGTGTATCTGCGTACTTTGGATATCAGATCCTGAGAATGCCAGTCAGTTCAAATAAAACTGAAATTATTTTTGAAGTTAATCCCGGCACCAGTCTCTCACAAATATCCGGAGAATTGCGGGAAAAACGACTTATTCGAAATTCCAGATTATTTCAGCTCTACGCAACTGTAAAAGGTCTGGCATCGAAATTTAAGGTAGGTGAATACTCGCTGAACCAGAGTATGACGCCTAACGAAATAATTAGAGTAATTGTTTCAGGAAAAAGTATTGCCCGAACAATCACTGTGGCTGAAGGACTTAACATTTACGATATTGCGTCGATTTTTGAAAAAAATAACATTGCCACATCCGAAGAGTTTTTTAAGATGATCGGCGACCGGAAATTTATCAAATCCCTGCTTGGCGAAAATGTCACTAGTCTTGAAGGTTACTTGTATCCGGAAACCTATAAATTTACGAAATTTGAGGATGCAAAATCTATCGTTACCCAAATGGTAAACCGCTTTCTGAGCGTATGGAAAGAGATTGAGCCCCAAGCAAATGCAATTGGGTGGTCTCGTGCACAAGTCGTGACTTTTGCAAGTATCATCGAAAAGGAAACTGGTGCAGGTTTCGAAAGACCAATTGTATCTTCAGTTTTTCACAATCGAATAAATAAAAAGATGCGTCTGCAAACAGATCCCACAGTACTTTACGGACTGGCCGTAAAACAGGGAAAGATGCCGACCAATATTACGAAAAGCGATCTTCTTACCCCCACTGTGTATAATACCTACACAATTATGGGGCTTCCACCCACGCCGATTGCTAATCCCGGCTTCGAGGCTTTGCAAGCGGCTGTGAAGCCTGCAAAATCAAATTACCTGTTTTTTGTCAGCCAGAATAATGGAACTCATATTTTCTCAGAAAATATTCAGCAGCATAATAAGGCTGTAAGAGAGTATCAGCAAAACGCCAAGCAGCGGGCCAATAAGTCGTGGAGAGATCTCAAAAAATCTAAGAAATAATTTCATTTATTGATTTCGACAATGGGCTCGAAGCTGATTATTTCAGAATTAAATCTGTACGTATTAAGTCTTAAATTTCCGTTGCGATCCACCGAAGGGGCTAAAATGTCGAGTTGGCCATCCTTATCAACATCTGATAAAGCCAGATTTGTGGTATTTTTGTCCAACGTAATGTAGGCGTCTGAATCCTGCAAGAGTTCGAATCTTTGCTTGAAATTCTGATGTTCCTGCTGATTCTTAGACTGCGAATTGACCTCGTAAATTTCGATTTGGATACCTGAAAGGTCCTTTATTTTCAGGATCAGGTACTCTTTTTGTTCAATTCCGTAAAAAGCATTCACTTTTGCCAAAATCAGGCGATTGTCTTTTGCAAAGAGTTCTCTGGTTTTTGTCTGAATAAACGGTAACGATGACAATATTGCAGCGGCTAATGCAAGCACTAGCAAAACTATAATAGTGCGGGTGTTTTTTAAATCCGTTGAAGTATCTACTTTATTCATTTTCCTATATATTGTTATAATCAATCGCATGGGTCAAATAAACCGTGATGAATTTTACAAGATAATTGAATCTCGCAAATCGATCAGAAAATTTAAAAAACAAGCCGTTCCGCATGAAGTGTTGGAGCGTCTTCTGAACGCGGCAGAACACGCCCCGTCCGGCAAAAATCGCCAGAACTGGCGCTTCTTCGTCGTACAGGGTGCAAAGCGCGACGAATATCTGAAATATTCGCAAAAATCGTGGCTGGGAATCAAAGATGTTTTACAACAAAAGCTGAAGCCGTCGCTCTACGAATTCACCGAGCGTTTTTTTTTCACACTCGGTGACGCTCCGGTTATCATTTTTGCCTATTCTGAAAATTCCAAGGATGAGCGGCACTACACCAGTATTGGCAGCGTTTACATGGCTGTTCAGAACCTGAATCTGGCTTGTGAGGTAGAAGGCTTGGGCTGTTGCACGATGGGCGCACCTCTTGAAATTAAAAAAGAAGTTGATCAGTTTTTGGGTGTTGATCAACTTGAAAAATACAAGAAGGGCGAACTTGAACTACTGTGTGCGGTTGTCGTCGGTTATCCTGATCACAATCCACCGAAAGCGCCACGCCAAACCGAAGGTCGCGTCACTTGGTTGAAATAATTTTGAGAATTGCCGTAAAGTTTAGTCTCTTCTTAACTAGTTGGATTGAGACAGATTTTTTCCAACATTGGGAAAGAAAAGACTTCTAAATCCCGAATGTAATTCGGCATTTGTTTTTTAATAAAATGTTTACATTTTTTTGTTAAAAACATGGCTATTAATGGTAAAATTTGGCATAAGTTCATCAATCATGTCGGCGCAATCAACCCCTATTCACATTCATCCCTTAGCGGCTTTGCGGGCCAATCCTTTTGTTTTGTCGCCAATGGCTGGCATTACTGATCACGCCTTTCGCAGTTTTATGAAAAAGCTCGATGCCAGTGTGGTTATAACCGAGCTGGTTTCGGCTGCAGGTATTGAATATAAATCAGACCGAACGCTTGCGTTAATGAGCTATGATGAAACCCAGAGGCCAATTGGCATTCAGATATTCGGCGAGGATCCTGAGCTTGTAGGTAAAGCCGCTGCGGTGGCCGAGCAGCACGGTGCTGACTTTGTAGATCTGAACTTCGGGTGCCCAGTGCCGAAAGTTGTGAAAAAAGGTGCAGGCTCTGCAATGATGAAAGATCTGAACCTTATGCAGAAAGTGCTTTCTTCCTGTGTTAAGGCTGTAAAGATTCCGGTTACGATTAAGATCCGGACCGGATGGGAGCAAAATTCACGAAATGCCCTGGATGTTTGTAATCTGGCTTATGATGAAGGAATTACATGGGTGGCCATTCATGGTCGCACCCGAGCCGCTGGTTATTCTGGTCTTGCTGACTGGGAATTCATATCTGAAGTAAAGGCGAAAACCAAAATTCCGGTCCTTGGAAACGGAGATATATTAACTCCACAAAATGCTGTTTTGCGATTACGCCAGTCGGGCTGTGATGGAGTTTTAATCGGCAGAGGTGCATTGAAAAATCCATTAATTTTTGCTGATGCACTCAGTTTATACAGAGGTGAAAGCCCGAGGGATGATTTGAAGCGGAACTACTCCGGCATTTTCAGAGATCTGAACGATGCTATTCGGGCAAATAGCTCTGAGCATATAACCAATATTCAGCTTAAAAAATTCGCTTCGTGGTTTTCAACCGGATACCAAGGCTCTTCTGCCTTTAGAAAAGCGATTTTTCAAATTAAGGATAATGACGAAGTGCTGAGTTGTGCGCTAGAGTTCTTCGGTTCAATCGGAAACATAGAGCAGGAAGACACCAGCCAAGAAGAATTTTTAATGGGTGGCCACGGATAGTTTTGTGTTGCTAGTTTATTTTATAAAGTTTTAAACGAAGGAAAAAAAATGCTACAAGATCCAAAGAAAATCAGAAACATCGCAATCATTGCGCACGTCGATCACGGCAAAACCACGTTAGTCGATCACTTAATCAGACAAGCCGGAACTTTCCGTGAAAATCAGGCAGTTGAAGAGCGATTGATGGATTCTATGGATCTCGAAAAAGAACGCGGAATTACAATCGCTGCGAAAAACGCATCGTTTACTTACGAAGATATTAAAATCAATATCGTCGATACTCCGGGGCATAGTGATTTCGGCGGCGAAGTTGAACGGGTTCTCAACATGGTTGATGGCGCCATTTTGCTCTGTGATGCCTCTGAAGGCCCGCTTCCGCAAACGCGTTTTGTTCTTAAAAAAGCTTTAGAGCAAAATATTAAAGTAATTGTTGTTGTTAATAAAATTGACCGGTCGGATGCTCGAATTCAAGAAGTTCATAACGAAATTTTTGATTTGTTTATCGATTTAGAGGCAACTGAGGAGCAGTGTGATTTCCATACTGTTTACGCGATTGCACGAGAAGGTATGGCAACTTTAGATCCGGCTGTAAATACCGGAAACCTCAAAGTTCTTTATGATGCTATTGTTAATTTAGTACCTCCGCCAAAAATTGAAGAAAATGCTCCGTTGCAGTTGATGGTTTCAAACATCGGTTACAACGATTACGTCGGTCGTTTAGCAATGGGACGTATGCGTGCGGGTCACATCAAGGTTGGCGATGATGTCGTTTGTATTCAGGAAAATAAACAACAAAAGGTAAAAGTCTCCGCTTTATTTCAGTATCATGTAAATTCGCAGATTCCGGTAACAGAAATCGGTGCGGGCGACATGGCGATTATTGCCGGCATCGAAGACTTCACAATTGGCGATACCATTACATCAGCCCTTGATCCACGGCCACTTCCGAGAATCACGGTCGAAGAGCCAACAGTTGGAATGATTTTTTCAGTCAATAACGGACCTTATGCAGGCCAAGAAGGAAAAAATATTACCTCAAGAAAAATTATTGAGCGTCTCGAGCGCGAACTCCTATACAACGTATCGATCCGGGTTGAAAAAACGGATGCAACAGATGCATTTAAAGTTATCGGTCGCGGCGAATTGCAGCTCGGTATTTTGATTGAACAGATGCGACGCGAAGGTTTTGAATTATTAGTTTCTAAGCCGCAGGTTATTTTTAAGCATATCGACGGTAAAAAATTGGAACCAATGGAGCACGCCGTAGTGGATATTGAAGATCCATATGTAGGCGTTGTTACCGAAAAGCTGGGCATGCGTAAAGGGATCATGATGAACATGGTTCAAAAGGGCACGGGCCGAACCCGTTTAGAATTCAGAATTCCATCACGTGGCTTGATCGGTTACAGATCAGAATTTTTAACAGATACCCGCGGTACTGGATTGCTCAATACAAACTTTGACGGCTGGGATGATTATCGTGGCGACATTAGCTCGCGCATGAACGGCGCTATGGTTTCTGACCGCACCGGGCAAGCCAATGCGTATTCAATCTGGAATAAGCAAGAGCGCGGCATCATGTACGTCAATCACGGCAATGAAGTTTATGAAGGTATGATCGTTGGTGAGCACGCTAAAGATAACGATTTGATCGTTAACATTACCGAAGCAAAAAGAATGTCGAATGTCCGTGCCTCAGGCTCTGACGAAGCAATTCGTGTGATTCCTGTCCGACCAATGACGCTTGAAAAAGCTATGGAATGGATTAAAGAAACTGAACTTATTGAGGTCACACCGAAGACTATTCGTTTGCGTCTTCGCGAATTAGATCCACATAAACGCCCTAAAGCTCAAAAAGATAAATAGAGATTGAAAAAACCGCTCGAGAGAGCGGTTTTTTTATTCCTTGGTTTCAATAGTTTCGACTTCGGTCTTTTCAGCAGTCGGAACTTCAATATTTTCTGCGCCATCGTCATCAGCCATTTCAAGAAGGTCGTCTTTAGAAAGCTCTTCTTCATGTTCCTTCGGCCGAGGTACTTCATTTCCGGATTTCAGGAAGTGATCAATATTTCCCACCGATTCCTGATAGACCACGTCTTCAAGGCGTCCGAACTTGTACATCGTGTTGACGATACGATTGATGCGCCCCTTGGCAAATCGGGTTAAATCTTTTCTGAAAAATGACTGAGAATACTTTTCCGGGCTCGGCAGGACCATTGCTAAAAATGCGGCTTCATTAGGTGAAATCTGGCTGGGTAGTTTTTTAAAATAAAATTGAGATGCCTTCTTTATTCCGTAAATATTTTTTCCGAACTGGACGATATTAAGATATCGCTCAAGAATTTCGTGTTTCGTCAGAGTATTTTCAAGTTTAAATGTAATTAGTGCTTCCACGCCTTTTCTGAGGAAATTTTTACTTTTCGAGAGAAACATATTCTTTGCCAACTGCTGAGTAATAGTTGAACCGCCGCAAACAATTTTCATTTTTTCTTTTAGTTTCTCAAAGCAATGCTGGATTCCTTCTTCGTCAAAGCCATTATGCTGATAAAAAGTTGAGTCTTCCGTAAGTATGACCGCATTCTGGATATTTTTTGAAATTTGAGATAGCGGAACATAATCTTTCGATTTAGGGCATAGCTCAACACCAAACATAGAAGTTTTCATGCAGCCTTTAATTTCGCTTTCGGTCGGAAACCAGATCAAAAAACCGGCGACCAACAGAATAACTAAACTTATCCAGATTTTAATCAACAATTTCATTTTACGTCACCTTTAGGTAGCCATGGTCTTTCATCCAACGCACGCTATTTTCCAAAGCCCTATCGGCAGAGGTAGGGTTGAAATTAAGCTCAGTTCGAGCTTTGCTCCAATCGAACCAGTGAAACATTGTCGCCGTATAGTAATTTTCGCGGCTGACGCCGATGTTTACATTAAATTTTTCAAGAATATCGCCGGCAATACCAATCGTGTGAAGTAATGGATTGGGCATATAAATAGCCGGAGGTTTGACTCCGGCAAAACCTGAAATTCTGCCAAACAGATCTTTTATAGTCATATTTTCATTTGCCAATATGTACCGCTCACCATTCTTACCGGATTTAACTGCCAACAAAATTCCTTCAATGACGTCCTCTGCGGCGACCACATTAATTCCGCCGCTCGTGTAAAATGGAAACTCATGCCGAGCCACCTTTATCTGGGTTTTACGACTTCCTTTTTTAGCATCACCGAAGCCGTAAATGGTGGCCGGATTAACACAGATGGCATTAATACGTTTTTCTCGAACAGCAGTCATAACAATTTCTTCTGCGGTTTTTTTTGTTTCAAAATAGCCGATGTTTAAATCCGAAATTGCAAATTCTGATTTTTCGTTTAGAACTTTCGGTTTGAAAGAGGCGCCAATTGCAGCAACTGAGGAAACATGAAGCAATTGTGGTATTTTCAGTTCTTCACACACGTCGACAACATTTTGTGTGCCGCCGACATTAACTTTGTCCATAAGTGGACGGGCTGACTTCTTGTAAGCCACGACGCCTGCAAGATGAAATATGACATCCTGATCCTTAAAGGCTATTCTCAATGACTCTTTATCTGTGACGTCACCATAGCGAAATTCAGGTTTTTTATTCTCGAGTTCGGAGAGGTCGCTGTTTTTTCTGACTAACGCCGAAACGTCATGGCCCTCGGCCAGAAGCCTTCCTGTAAGCCACGCTCCCAAAAACCCATTGGCGCCGGTCACGAGCACTTTCATACAAGGGGTTTCTTTCTGCTGTAGAATTTGACCAATTTTGCGGCTAAAAAAGAGAATAGAATTCCCCACAAATATCCGAAAATGCAGCCTACTACAACGTCTGACGGATAATGAACGCCGTTATAAATTCGGCTGTAGCCCACAGATGCAGCCAGGATTAAAAGCGGAATTCTTGCCTGTGGTATAAAATGGCCGGTGTAAGTTGCAAACGTGAACATATTCGACGCATGGTTAGAATAGAAACTGTAATTACCGGCATCGGTGCGCTTAGTAACTGATATGCTCTGGTTGTGTTCGGGGCGGTCGCGCATAACAATTTTCTTTATTTTTCCACCGACGAAATCACTTACGCCAAGAGCTAAGAAAAGAATCAGAAAAAGTGAAACACCTATTCGCCTGAATTTATGGATAAACAAAAAGGCCAATAACGGCAAAGCAACAACTTTAAAATAAGCCGTCTTATGAAGATCAGTAAGCCAAAAAAAGAAAACATCAAGGTAGGGGTGAGTAACTACGTTGTTAACTTGATTCATGACCCAATATTCGATATTTAGGAGAAATTCCGACATTGCTTTAGTCTAGCCCTTAATGGTTCAAGGTGAAAGCTTTGTTTATGTGTGGCAAAATTTCGGTATGGATAGAGCTACAATTTTCGGATTATTGATTGGCATTGGCGGCATACTTTTAGGAAACTTTTTTGACGGAGGACATGTTGCTTCGCTTATGCAGGGCACAGCTTTTGTCATCGTATTTATGGGAACACTCGGAGCAGTCCTGGTTTCTAATAAATCCAAGGATTTGAAGCTCGGTTTTGAACTCTTTAAACAAAGTTTTAGGGAACAAACTCTTAATTATGATAAACCAATTTCAGAAATAATGGAATGTGCAAGATTAGCAAAGAAAGAATCTCCATTGGCTTTAGAACCTCGACTTAATAAGTTACAATCACCTATGCTTAAAGAAATTCTCAGAAATGTAGTTGATGGGGTTGATACCAAACTAACCCGCCAGATTTTTGATAATATCATTTTAAAAGAAGAACAACGTTTGCTTTCTGCAGGCAAAATCTGGCTGGATGCCGGGGGTTTTTCACCGACAATTGGAATCATCGGTGCGGTTCTCGGCCTGATTCACGTTATGGGAAATCTTTCAGATACCAGCAAGCTCGGAAGTGGAATTGCCGTAGCATTTGTCGCGACAATTTATGGAGTGGGTTTTGCCAATCTGGTGTTTATCCCAATAGGTAATAAAATTCGCAAAAACATTCTGGAAGTTTCGAAACATAAGCATATGATTCTGGACGGTGCACTACTGGTCGGCACAGGCCTGAATACACAGTTGATTGAACAAAAACTGATTTCGTACAAGAGTAAATGATGAGTGATGACGGGTCGGATGACAGAAGAAATCGACAGCAGGAAGACCATGAACCGCATGAGAATAATGACCGGTGGCTGGTTTCATACGCCGATTTCATAACTCTGCTATTTGCCTTTTTCGTTGTTATGTATGCAACTTCCAACAATGACTCTGAAAAGCAAAAGGTATTTGAAAAATCAGTTAGAACAAATTTGAAACTCGTAGGCGCTAATAGTGGTTCAAACGGCGCACAAGAAGGTAATGTCGGCGGGGAAACAGCTGGAGAAACGTTTATTCAGCTGGATGGATTTCCCCCTCGTGGGGCGCCGGGAGAAACCGAGCAGTACATCGAACGGGCTATCGAAAAAAAGATGGATAGTTCTGAAAAGGAAAAAATTCAACAATTGAGGCACGATGCGATTGGAGTGAGGATTGCGCTGGCATCTTCACAGTTTTTTATGCCGGGCGGAGTTAAGATCCGAACCAGTGCTCTTCGCTCGCTCGACAAAATAGCCGACATCCTCAAAGAGTCCGATAAGAGAATTGTTATTGAAGGCCACACCGATAATATTCCTGTGGCAAGTAATCCGCTTTATGAATCGAACTGGGAACTGGCTTCGTTGCGCGCCACCAGCATCGTTCGCTATTTAACAAAGTATCATCATATTGATCCAAAACGAATATCGGCTACTTCCTATGCCGATACCAGGCCCCTAAAAAGCAACGATTCTGTGGAAGGTCGCACACAGAATCGTCGAATTGAAATCTATTTGATTTTAGATGAAAGACTTCAGAACTAATTAAAAATTATTGGCACTCTCGCAGTTCTTTTTCTGTGAATTTTCCGTTTGATGCTATTCGGACCGCTTCTTCAACTGATTTTCCTTCAGTTAATGCCTTTTCATATTCTTTGACAAAAGATTTAGATGCTTGTCCGAAATCCAGACTTGAAATCTTGCTTGAAATCTCGATAATCTTCGCAACTGCTGCCTTTTGTTGTTCTCCCTGAGCACTGTTCAAAACAAGAGACTCAACTGTATGGGATGCTTTCGCGATTAATTCTATACTCTTTTTGGCCATATTTTTTTCCATTGCAGTAGAAGTTGTGTCCTTTGCAATTGAAGAAAGTCGGGCTACTTCAGTTAAGATGTCTTTTGCATTGATATTTATCAGCTTTAGTAAGACTGAATTTTCTGCAGAAGATAAAGTAACGAGGTCCTTTAATGAAAGTTCCAACATCTTGTTGACCCTGTCCATAAGGCGCGCGTCTGTTGTAATATCCTTACCGGCTTCACGGGCTCTTACGATTTCCTGATAAGTCGCGGATCTTTCAACCCGAGCTTGAGCTTCAGGAGTAGACATTCGTCGCACTTCAGCAGTGTAGGCAAATTGTGTTAATGTTATTAACATAGCAACGATCAGTTTTTTCATTTTTTCCCTCTTTTTTTAATTAACGGAATTCTATTTTCAATTTCTGTACCCGATTCTTAATTTCCAAAAACAATACATTGATTCTGAATAATGTAACAATTTCAAAAGCCAATCAAAAGTCTCAAAATTGGGAAACATGTCAAATTCGTAAACACATTTACCTCGAGCCTCCGAATGGATTGGTTTTCTGCGGCAAATTCTTACTGGCCGGATTTGCATTGTTCCAGTCGGCCATAAATTCCTTACTGTCGAGTTCAAGACTCTGCGCTAAAACGATTCTCATCCGGATAAATCGTCGAATTTCAGATTCAACCTGCTTCAAGCCCTTTACTGCCGCCACTGAAATTCGCTGTTTTAAAGTTGGGTCCTGAACAGAAATGTCTTCATAGACTTTTTGCGAAGACTCCGTGCCTGACACAGACGCCGGTGCCGAAAGGTCATCGGCGCCTTCAGTTGCGCCTTGAACGACTTTCTTGAGTTTAAGCTTTACAAAGATTTCATTAATTGCTGTATCGATTTTTTTAGAGTGGGCTATATACTCATCAAAATTTACCTGCGATTGCATGATAAAAACAAAATAGCTGTCCAGCAAATCACGCAGTCTGATAATCTCGGGCAGCGGCTGTGAATAAATCGACGAATAATTCAAGTTCTCTGAACTTTTTCTTGAAAACTCTAGATAATTGAAGGTATTCAAATTTTCCTTAGGTAGTGCACGTGTTTCCAAAAGCGCACGGTTCAACAATTGTAAATAGACATCAGCCTCTGTTTTAAGGGTGCCGTGCATACCTTTTGGAAGATATTTGCTTTGGTTGAGTCCATCCACAAAAAATTTGAAGAAAGATCTCTGATCAAAAAAATTAGCATACGCCGCCGCGAATAATTTTTTGAACCGCTCGTCGAAATTTTTAAACTCGACATTGAGCGGTTCTTTTGCTGTTTTCAGCCACCATTTATCAAATGAGTTTGTTGGATTCGCTTCGCGGAAGTTCCCGATAACGCTGTAATTCAGATTTGCGAGCATGAATTCCTGAAGATTCTTATTTCCAATTTTGGTTGAATAGAGATTATTTGTATTTCGAGTGTTGCCGCAAAACAGTTCCCGATCTTTATCTTTCGCCGGATTCAAAAGTGTTGGTGGATCGAATTGCGGAGAAAAGAAATCAACTCCGGCTAGGGCAACTTTGTAAAGACTTGCGGTCGATTTTCCGCAGATAATTTTGTACATCATCAAATCGGCTTCTTTGTTGAATCTGAAATTTTGATTTAGCGACCATTTACTGTAGTCAGCCGCTCCGGCAGTAACTTGGTAAATACTGTTTGCTGCAAAGGCCTGAGAGTACCCGGCTAGTGGGTAAACCACAGGCTGAGGATTGCCTAATTCTTTCTTTAGCTTAGATACTAAATCTTGAAATTTATACGAATAAACAGAATTTTCTTCCCAAGTACCCGTAGCTGCAACGTAAATCTGCTCCACTTTATTAACTTTATTGAGAT
>JANOJH010000253.1:0-1195 GCA_031408135.1 Bdellovibrio sp.
ATTACTAAAACCTGATTGTGGATTTCATTTTTAGTTTCATCATCCAGGGCTGAGAAAGCTTCATCTAAAAGTACAACTGGAGGGTTTAAAAGAATAGCACGGCAAAGGCCCACTCGTTGCTGTTCTCCACCTGATAGTTCATAGGGATATTTTAATCGAATCGTGTCAGGAAGATTGACCATTTCTAGTAATTCTGACAATCGCTTTTGAAGAGACTCGTCAGGCTTCCTCGAAATAATACCAGGTAACAAAATGTTTTTTTTCACAGTCAAATGCGGAAATAAGCCGGCACCTTGAACAGCATATCCAATCTTTAACCGAAGATGTTCCAATTCTTTGTAATCTATCAACTCACCAAAAACAGTTACTGTTCCCTGGCTGGGCCTGACAAGCCCATTCATCATTTGTAATAATGTGGATTTACCGCTTCCGCTTTTCCCCAGGATGGCAGTGATTTTTTTTTCCTCAATAGAAAAACTAAGGTTGCTAAAAATTATTTGCTCATCGTAAGCGTGGTGGATGGTCTCGAGGCTCAGGATGTTGTGATTCATGACTTTGTCGGTGTCGCTGATATCAATTGATGAAAGCATCGGTCAATTTACAATTTGTTGTGCCTAAAATGCATACTTCAATTCTTCAAGACGACTGAGTTGAAACACAATGCGGCATTGCTCAGGCAGCACCTTCATAGCTTCAAAGATTTTTTCTTCCAGTTCGGATGAGATCACAGCTTGCGCCACACCTTCGTGCATAGGCTCTCCGCCTGCCATTTCATAGGCAGCATGTTGTTGCTTTACTTTTTCATGCTTGATCACGTTGAGGCAAGCGTTGCGCACCATCCGGTAGAGATAGGACTTTAGTGAAGTTTGAATTTCAATGTTGTCCCGTTTCTCCCAAACCGAAATGAAAGAAGCTTGTACCACCTCTTCCGCTTCGTCTTTATCGCTTAGAAAAGAGTAGGCGTAAGTGCAAAGGGGTCTATAAAAAGTCTTAAATATCATCTCAAAAGCAGTTTCCTTGCCCTCCTTAAGCTCCAGATACATGTGCTGTTCGAGTAAATCCACTGCTTTTTTTAAAGATTCAGTGCAATTTACGGTTTTAGGGCTCTGAGGTTATGACAACTGTAAGAAGTTTTACCCCTATGGGTGGGAGGGAAATTGTTTTAGCATTATTATTTAAGATGGGGCTGTCTCCG
>JANOJH010000278.1:0-6248 GCA_031408135.1 Bdellovibrio sp.
TTTTCGCGTTCAAGAAAACGAACGACTTTCATATCAAACCGCTTTTTTATCTTCGAGTTCGTCTTTGAAATTCATCTGAACGATAATATCATCGGGCTCGGATCTGGCGTCGACCGGTGCGGGGTTCTCTTGAACCGACAATGGCTGTTGAGCAGGTTTGGCGACTGAAACAGATTTTTCAACGGGCGCTGCTGCAGGTTCGGCAACGGCTGCCTTTTGGTGCCGTCTCGACTCGATTGCATGCGTAGATGCGATCACAAGACAAATTGCAAGCGGATCGAATACGCTGACAAAAATTAAAATCAGATATTTAACTACAGTATCAATGTCCATCTTGAACGAACGCGAAATATACATCAGCGGTCCGACTTTTTTCTGTACTTCGAGAATTGTCAGATTGGCTGCAGTAATGCCTTTGTCACCATCGGAAAATTTCTTCGTCAAATCTTTAATTACAGGTTCAATTTCTGCACGTGCGGCCAACCTGCGGCTGATTCTCGCGGCCGGAATCTCATCAATTGACCTGTTCAGGCGCGCAATTTCGTCAGATATCAGTTTTTGCTGCGATTTGATCGCGGCTAATTTTATATTTTCACTTTCAAGAACTGATGAGGCCGACTGATAAGCGTCAGAAAGAAATCCGAAGATACCTAAGCTTGTAATAACACTTAGAATGACAATAGCAAAAGTCAGATAAGAACGATAAATTAAATTAAGAGTTTTCCAAGACTGATGCAAATAAGCTGCAAGTGTGAACTTCGCAAACTCGAGTGAGCCGGCCATCAGAAAAACGGCCATTGCTGCGCCAGAAAATAAGGCGCCTAATCCCACGATTGAGAAATACGCACCCAGCGATGCTACGCTGGCAGCCGAAAGAATAAGTCCGATTGTTATCCACAGAGAGATTACCATATGGTGATTTATCGTCGTTTTCTGAGAAAAGCTGAATGAGACATTGATCGAGCAAAGGTCCTGAGTTTTTTCATACCGACCTTCGTCTAATGCCCTCGAAGTTGACAATTTGACCTTCGGGCAAGTGTACTGGCCGCGCAAAATGTGCTCTAATCTAAAAATGATTCAATTCCTGATTATTACAACGTGCCTATTGCTCAATGCAATGCTTTCCTGCATTGAAATGGCATTCATTACAGTTTCAAAAGCCCACATCAAAAAGCTGTCAGAAATGGGCAACGGCGCAGCCAAACGAGTGCTCTTACTCAAATCAAATCCTGAAAGAACGCTTTCAGTTCTGCAAATCGGTATTACACTTGTCGGGGCAATTTCTGCTGCGGTTAGCGGTATCACAGCAGACCAGCATCTGACCCCTTATTTTATGGAGTCACTTGGCCTTTCCCGTGAATATTCAAATTTTCTATCCATCGCCACGATTGCCCTTCCGCTCACGTACCTAAGCGTTGTTATCGGCGAACTCGCGCCGAAATCTATTGCACTCAAATTTCCTTTGCGGATCGCACTGACCGGCGGCTTCGCGCTGATTATACTTGAGCGGGTATTCCGTCCGTTTGTTTACCTACTCGAAACCTCAACCCGGTTTCTGACCAAATATATCTTTGCGAATTTCAAACAGGAAAGTGCAATCAGTTCCACCGGAGACGTTGACCTTGCGAATTTAACCGATACGCATAAACAATATATTTTTAATCTCATCAACGTCGACAAAAGAACCGTTAAAGATGTGATGTTGCCGTGGGAACAAGTTACAAAAATCTACATCAATGATCATCAGCACGAAGTCCTTGAAAAAATTAAAGCCGCCAGGCACACCCGGATGCCGGTAATTGATGAAAACGATGAAGTGGTGGGTTTACTCCATGCTAAAGAATTTGTGTCGGAATCTGAAATTTCAAAATTAGACTGGAAACAGCTCATAAGGACGGTACCCATTCTAAACCCGAAAGAACCGATCCTGAGCGCACTTAAGCGTCTGCAAAATAAAAAAAGTCACTTGGCGCTGATCAAGGATGAAAACGTCGTCATCGGAATCGTCACGATGGAAGATATTTTCGAAGAAATTGTCGGGGAAATGCATGATGAGGATGACAACCCGAACACTTTGCTCTCTGTTAATTCCCGCATCCGGACGATGCATCTCAAAAAATAAATACCGGCCTAACTCTACCCTCGTTTAAATCTATCTGGCGGCGCTCTCGACCGAGCTTACTCCTTGACTAAATAATCTCGTGAATCTAAAACGAGTGAGTCCAATCAAGTCGGGAGTTTTATGTTTAAATCATTTCTTTCAGCTCTAATTTTATCTTCTTTATTTTCAGATTATGCATTTGCCGGAATCAAAGTTGGGCTGGTGTTGGATAAGGGCGGCAAGGATGACAAATCCTTCAACTCATCGGCTTATGAAGGCGCTTCAAAAGCTCAGAAAGAACTTGGAATCGAGCTGAAATACGTTGAAGCCACCGACAACAACTCGCTAGAGGTTTTACATCGTAACTTTGCACAGAAAAATTATGATCTGATTATCGGAATCGGGTTCGCACAAACTGACGCAATTAAAAAAGTTGCGGCCGCATTTCCAAAATCCCAGTTCGCAATTGTTGACGGCGAAATTAAGGCTGATAACGTCAGATCACTTTTATTCGAAGAGCACGAAGGTTCATTTATGGTTGGTGCGGCAGCCGCAATGAAGTCAAAAAGCGGTGCCGTCGGTTTTATCGGTGGAATGGATATTCCGATGATCAGGCGTTTTCAGAAGGGTTATGAAGCCGGTGTGAAATACATCAATCCAAAAGCAACAGTTCTGAATAATTACATCGGAGTAACAGGCGAAGCCTGGAATAATCCGGCCAAGGCCAAAGAAATGGCCCTTTCTCAGATCGGCCAGAAAGCCGATGTGATTTTTCATGCCGCCGGGGCCTCCGGCTCGGGATTATTTGATGCCGCGGCTGAAAAAAAGATTTTCGCAATCGGTGTCGATTCGAACCAAAATTGGATGAAGCCCGGAGTCGTTCTGACAAGTATGTTAAAACGGGTTGACGTAGCCGTTTTCGAAACAATAAAAGCGGCGCAGGAAAAATCTTTCAAGGCCGGCGTCATTAGGTTCGGCCTCAAAGATTCAGGTGTCGATTTTGCCATTGATCAGAACAATGATAAGCTTTGGACCGCACCTGAAAAGGCAAAGCTTGCTGACATTAAAAAACAAATCATCAGCAAGAAAATATTGGTACCTGATTATTATTTAGCAAAATAATGTCGTACATTGAATTCCGAAACATTTCGAAAGTCTATGGCGATTGCATTTCCTGCTGCGATATTTCGTTGTCCGTTAAAAAAGCAACTATTCATTCTATCATCGGTGAAAACGGCGCCGGCAAATCCACCTTGGTTAAAGTTCTCGGTGGCGTTGTACCCGCTTCCGAAGGCCTGCTGTTCATAAATGGAAAAAATTATTCGCCTCAATCAGCCCAAGATGCATTCAAAAATCGAATTGCATTTATTCACCAGCACTTTGTGTTGGCCGAAAATCTAACTGCGCTCGATAATTTAGTCTTAAGCGCAACTTCCGGTCGTAATCCACTCACGATAAAAAATTCCAATCAGGTAGCTGAAAGCGCCAATCAGCTGTTGAAACGTTTTTCATGGACAATTCAACTGGGTAAACGGGTGCGCGAACTGAGCGTCGGTGAACAGCAGCGTCTTGAAATCCTGAAGGCCCTCATGCAAGAGCCCGACATCATCATTTTTGACGAGCCTACTGCTGTGTTGACGCCGCAGGAATCCGAAGAATTGATGCAGTTTATTTTGCAGTTGAAAGCTGAAGGAAAAACGATTCTTTTGATTTCCCACAAACTCAACGAAGTCAGTTCAGTATCGGATGAGATCAGTATCTTAAGGCATGGTCGCCTCGTATCGACACATCAGCGGGACGACCTACAAATTGCGGAACTTGCCGAATTGATGATCGGGCGCAAAATCGTAAAAAATAATTCGGTGGCGCGTACAGGCCCCGAAAAAGTACTTTTTAAAATTCCTAATACCGACATCGTGTTAAAAAAATCAGAGATCTTCGGGGTAGCCGGCATTGAAGGCAACGGCCAAAGTGAGTTCATCGCAGTGTTGCTGAATGAGTTTAAGAAAGTCAGGCTCTCATTCGGCGACATTACAGAAGACCGAATAAAACTCAGTCTCTTTGAAGAACTGAATCTCTTTGAGCATATGCTTCTAAAACATAAAGAAAAATTCACGAGTTTCGGAGTATTGAATGAGAACTCGCTGGCGGATGCAACACTTGAACTTGTTAAGCAGTGGGATGTCCGACCACCTGAAATCCACAAGCCTTTGTCGGAATTTTCCGGCGGCAATCAGCAAAAGTTCATGGTCGGCAGGGAAATGTGGAACGAACCCGAAGTTTTGTTGGCAGCGCACCCTTCCCGTGGAGTCGACCTCGGGGCACAGGAAAAAATTCATTCCGCACTTTTGAATTATTCAGAAAAAGAAAAAACCGTGATTTTGGTTTCCTCGGATCTGGATGAAATTCTCTATCTCGCAGATCGGTATATTATTCTCAGTAAACATAAGATCCACGGTCCGTTCAGTAAGAGTCAATTGGTTGAAAAAGAAATCGGCCTTTTAATGGCTGGTCACTTATGAATAAAAAATTTGCGCCTTGGCTGGGGCTTTTGCTGGGCATTTTTATTTCTTGTTCGCTGGCTGCACTTTTCAGCGAGAGCCCCTGGCATGTATTCAAGATTTTGGCGACCAGCTTTTTCAATTCAAAATTTGATTTTGGTTTAACTTTGTTTTACACAACGTGCCTGATTTTTTCTGGGCTTGCTTTTGCCATTCCGATGAAAGCCGGCCTCTTCCATATCGGTAGCGAAGGCCAGATTCTTCTGGCTGCTTTGGTTTCTGCCTATTTGGGTTCGGCGCAATTTTCGCTGACCGCAACTTCGCCTGTGGCAATTTCTTTAATTTTCATTTTTGCAGGCACACTGCTTTCGGGAATTCTTGCTGCGCTTATTCTTGCTTTTTTCAAATTGGTCAAGAAGGCTCACGAAGTTGTTGTTGCAATCATGCTTAACTTTATTCTTGCTGCGATGACCACTTGGCTGACGGTGAATTATATGCAAAATCCGAATTCGCAAAACCCCGAGACGGATTTAATTTTACCAACATTAAGAATTTTCGAAAATGATTTTTTGAAAATTTATTTTGAAAATTCTGCGGTCAGTTCGTTTCTCATTGTTGCAGTCGCTTCATGTGTTGTTCTATATCTTGTAGAAAAAAAGACACTCATCGGTTATCAGATTCGTGCTTACGGCATCAATCCAGCTGCAGCCGACCGCATCGGAATCCGTGCCGGAAAAATTCTATTGTTAACACTGGGTTTGGCCGGATTTTTCTCAGCCCTTGTCGGTTTAACCGAAGTTCTCGGCAATACTTTTCAATACAAGATCGGTTTTTCGCCGCAATATGGATTTCTCGGAATCGCAGTTGCGTTGCTTGCACGGCAAAACTTTATGGGAATCATCGGATCTGCATTTCTGATGGCCTGTCTGCACAAAGGCGCCTCTGACCTTGATATGGAAACTAATTTTCTCACCCGCGATTTTTCAAGAGTGCTACAGGCCATAATCATCTTTTCTGTGGCCGCTTCCTATTTTCTTTTCAGTCGAGTCAGCCGGCCCGCAAAAATACTGAAAGAAAAGGTGCTTTAATGGATTCGGTTTTTGTTCTGCTTTTGTTCTCTACTTTACGACTGAGTTTACCCTTGTTCTTTGCCACTATTGGCGCGTATTTCTCTGAAAAATCCGGCGTCGCGCAAATTGCGCTTGAATCCTACCTGCTTGTCGGAGCGTTTACAGCCGCTTCGGTGACTTATTTTTCGAAATCTGTTGTTACCGGCTATTTTGCGGCAGCCGTAGTCACGGCATTGTTTGCACAACTTTTCTGTGTATTGGTGCTGAAATTTAAAGGTAACTCGATCGTAATCGGTACCGGGATGAATCTTCTGGCTATGGGGATTATACCGATTGTGAGTAAAACTTTGTTTAATTCGACCGGCTCAACGCCCTCGCTCGACCTTCCTGCATTCAATGTGTATCTTCCCTATGCCGCACTGGTTGCGGTTTGCGCATTTTCATTTTGGATTTCTGAAAAATCGATTTGGGGTCTGCAAATGAAATTTGCTGGATAGAAAAAACTTTCTCTCCAGTCGGTCGGCATCAGTTCTGCTGCCAGACAGTGGCAGGCCCTAACGCTTTCAGCCTTCATTA
>JANOJH010000279.1:0-6717 GCA_031408135.1 Bdellovibrio sp.
CGACCACACCACTACATCGACTTTAAAAGGCAAATCTGACTCTTCAAAAGCATCTTGTAGTTTTCTAATTGTAGATCTGTCGTAATTATCCTTAAAACATAAATCGGTTCGTCAAAAATATTCGTGGGTAAACTTTGAAAATTCATTGAAACTTCAAGACTTCTAAAGCCTTCCAAGCTTGTGATATAACATATAACATGATTTTCAATATTTCTGCGGTCTTAAATCCGTAAGATTTTCCGATCACCACCTTTGCTTTGTAGGTTTAGCCCTCAACTGCACCCAAAAGATATTTGTTTTTATTTTTGTTAAAGACCAACCGCTTAACCGGCGGTTAATCCGTACTTCGCCCGAGAGGTTGCGTGTATTTATTTTGAGAGTAATTCAGTTTTTGCACCTTCGTAAGTTATGAAAAAAATGGGTACCGGTCACAAAGCAAAACAGAAAAATAAGCGGACGAGCAATCAAAGCTGCCTTTTTAAAACAAGTAGCCAGCATCGATTTTCTCACGGCGGAGTTCTACGAAACAAAAGATCCGGCCGCGGCACAAGACCTCTTTCTACAAAAGAACCCCTGCATTTAGTTTTTAAAGTGAATAGAGAAAAATTGCGGCAGCAAAGTTTAAGATCTCCTCAGGGCTTTGCTCTTGTTAGCACGATTATAAAAAAATACGCCGGGCATTTTATGGTTAAAATAGAGCAGCTTTCAATTCAGAATAATCATATTCATGCATTGATCAGAACCTCAAGGCGCAGTCAGTACCAGCATTTCTTCCGGGTTGTAACCGGGCAAATAGCGCAATGTTTTGCAAAAGAGGGTTTGCTGCGGGCGCAGGTGACCGGTACCCTCAGACTTTGGCAGCACCGACCATTTACAAGAGTGGTGCGGGGTTGGAAGGCTTATCAAACTGTCAGAGATTATATCCAGTTGAATGAAAAAGAAGCTCGCGGTGAAATTCGTTATCAAAAAAACAGGCTACGGGGTTTAGCAAGGGCTGATTGGGAAATTCTTTGGTCCTAATTTTAGGATGAAATTAGGATAAAAAGGAATTTAATACAAATTTAATACATTGTGCAGAATCAACCCACGAATTATTCAAACGAACCAAAAAGACTAGTTCAGACTAATTTTTCCAGCACAAATTTACGAAAATCCGTTGCCGCGGCCGAGAGTGGCTTTTCTTTCAGCCAGACCAGCGATATCTCATTTTTCAGATTGGCTTTTGTGCCTTTGAAAATGTGCAGGTTTGTGCCTTCTTTCAGAATGATTCCCGTTAAGTGATCCGGCAGAACGGCAACACCCATATCCTGCTTGATAAGGCTTGCCAGCCCTTGAACGTTCATTGCCCAGGCCCGGATATTCAGACCGAGATTCTTTTTTGAATAATGGTATTGAAACCACATCCGCAGAATAGATTCTTTATGTTCATACTCGAGAAAATCCAGATGCAGTAATTGCTTTAGGTTCTCTGAACCCCGGAACTTGATTTTTTTGTCTTTCATGTAGTTTGCCGAAGCCACCAGATTGAGATTTTCTTCATACACGACGTGCGCCGCGAGTTTTTTATTTTTCGGCAATGAATCGACAAAGGCCAGATCAAGCGCACCCTGCAGCAGTTGTTCAACCAGAAAAGTACCATAACCGTAGGTCAGTTCAAAGCGCACCAGCGGATTCTTTTTTGCCCACTCGGCAATCAGCGGTATTACAACATTGTTGCCGAACTCAGTTGGCATGCCGATAGTGATGAGCCCCTCGAGTTTGGTGTTGTCGGGATTTTTTATCGCATTCAGTGTCTGATTAATTTCAGTGAACGACTTGAGGCACGTCTTGTAAAGCTGATCCGCCTCATAAGTTGCATAAAGCATCGTGCGATTCCGGATAAACAGCGTAATTTCAAGGCTTTCTTCAAAACTCTTAATATGCTGGCTTATGCCTGATTGGGTTAAAAACAGCTCCTGAGCGGCCAACGTCATACTCTTCAACCGATAGACCGCCTCAAAAATCTTGAGCTGATTTATGTTTAAATTGGCTATAGCTGAACTGACCATGTAAAAACTTCTCCCATTGATTTTTCTGGCACCTGAACGCGCCATTTCGGAACCACTTTATCATAAGTTTTAATAATGTATAAAGATTATTTTAAATAATTATTCATAATGAATATTTAGACCTATAAAAGCTCAATCAACATTGAGCGAGGAATTTAAAGTGAAAAATTTATTAATGATATGTCTTGCCGGTTTTCTGATCACAACAACGACCGAAGCTGCCCAACCGGCTTTTCAGGCTGGCGCTGATCTATTCAATGAAATCATCCGTTGTCAGCCGCTTGTACTTCAACCAGATGTCGAAATGAGCGTTTCGGTTGAGACCGGTGAATTAGCGGGTTTGACCCAGATTAAAATCAGCCGAGCTTTCCCGGGCCACACTTCAACTCAAACTTATATTGTTAAACCGCTTACCAGACCTGAAACACAGATCAATGAAGGCATTACCTACAGCAGTTCGGCCCTTCGCTTAACAGTCAATTTTAACACCAACTACGGCATGCTGAAGATCCGTGAGAACGACAGCACCTCAACAACCGAACTTTCCTGCGAGCTGATCTTACAGAACCCACAAGTTAATTACGTTTACTAAAAGGAACGACTATGAAAACGATTATTGCAGCACTCTTTCTACTTTCTAACCTGGCCCTGGCAAACAACTACCAAAACGGCAACACCGAAATTTCCTACACAGTTCTGCAATTGGCCTCTGTCGATGCCAACATCGCATCGATCCGTTTAAATGATTCCGGCGTACTGACTGTTACCAAGCACGACCGCGCTTTCAAAACTCTTAAATTATCCGAAAAAAACAAAGAAGACTTTTTCTGGCTGGCCCAGATGCTGGTTGAAGCCGACCTTGAAACTGAAAACCGCACTGCCGTCTGCGAAATACTTTTACCGGCGCACGCAATTCAAAATCTGTGGATTTTCGATGCGAACGAACGGGTGATGAAACTGATACTCTCTTCAAACTCGTGCGCTTTGCCGAGCTACACCCACCCGAAGGAAGAACATCTCACCGAAGCGGCTCTTGCACTAAAAGCGAAGCTTATTGTTCTAGCCCAACAGATCGTTAATTAATCTATATAAAAGTATCGACGCCTATTTTCCAGCGGGCTTAATTTTTGAGCAATTCCTGAAAAGTCTGAAATTAAATTGCTTTGCAACATGGATATCAAGCAGTTATAAGCTTCACAGGAGAAATCAATGAAATTATTCAGTATTTTAACAATATTATTTGCAATTGTTTTAACAACTTTTGCAGGGCCTACGACTAACCGCGAAGAATATCGTGGAGACGCCTTACTGACTAAAGCACAACAGGCCGAATACACGGAGCGCCTGAACAAAGGTACCGAGTATTTCGATGCAGGTAAGTATGAACTTGCCGAAACCGAATACAATGCCATTCTGAAATTCGCTCCTAAAAAAGCTCTTACCTACTTCAATCTCGGTTTAACTAAATACAAACAGAGTAACTTCCCGGAAGCTATAAAGTATTTCGATACAGTTGTAAAAATGCGTTCTTATTATGTTGGAGCCGCATTCTATTATAAAGCGATTTCCCAGATGAATCTGGATCAGAACGATGAAGCCGCGAAAACGGCGAAACGTTATACTCAGGCCCGTTTCTTCTACAAGCCTTCACAGGAACTCATCCAAACCATCAAAACCGGATCAGATGAATACTATGAAAATGCAGTTAACGCTGCGGCCGATGGAAATTACGAACTTTGCATTCTTGAAATGGACGAATCTGTATTGACGGACACCCGCAAAGGTAAAGAGTTGGTAACAAAGTGTGCATTGGCGCTGAAGACCGGCGAACCCGTTTATGAAGCTGCGACCCCGAAGGCCTTGCCTCCGTATTATCACAATCTCTATTTGGATATGCACGTTTCTCAGACCGATAATATTTATCAGGAGAATATAAATCAGATAAAAAAGATGACTTACTTTGCTGAATTCGGTGGACAATTTCTTATCCGTAATTACATCGACACCGGAATCGGTTTTTTCTACAATCACTTTAATGCGATTGATTTAGCGCGCTTTAAAGATGAAACTTTCAATGTTCATGTTCCGTTTTACTTCCGCTCGGGCAAAAGTCGGGTTTCGGCACAGGTTTTCTATAACCTCAGCAAGTATGAAGGCGCCGACTCTTACTCCGACGCCGGTTTAGGCCTCAATTACTCTTACAATGAAGAGAAATACCAATTGGGTCTTTATGGTTCGACGCTTAAGCGGACTTCGTTGAATACCGCTTTCGATTACAAGGCCGGCACCAACAATTCAGTAAGATTTGTGGCCTCCCGCTTTATCAATCAATTAACTGTAAGTGCCATTGCCGGCTACGAACAGGTTCTCAGCGGCGATCAGCCTTGGGGCGCCACTGTTCTGCCGTACGCCAATAAGACGTCCCGCCTTGGCCTGAATCTGTCTTACGATTTCAACAAGATTTCAAACCTGAACCTGCGCTCTGCTTATGCCGTAAAAGATTATGCAAACCGTCTTGCGCCGAACTTCACCGATCGTGACGATAAAACCACAAGTGTTACCCTGGCTTATCAACACGTGTTCAGCAACAAGGTACGAGCTTACCTGCAACAGACAATGCAGAAGAACACGTCAAACTTTGCAATTCCGGCCGAACTTATTGATCGTAATTATACTGAGAACATTACAACTTTAGGTCTTTCGTTACAGAGCTTCTAACAATTTAAGAAACGAAAAAGGAATAATATATGAAAAAATTAATCTTGCCCTTTCTGACGGTTCTGGCCTTCAACATTAATGCGTTTGCAGTTGATGCCACAACCGGCGTTATCGAAGACCCTAAAAAAGCCGATGCCGCTTTAGCTACCAAGTCTGCTGCTAAAAAGCAGACGATGGAAGAAAAGCGCGCGGCACTCAATGCAAAACACAAGTCAAGAAAAGAAGCCCGGGCCGCCTCCGTAGAAAAAGAAAAGCAGGCCGCAGCTACACAGGCAGCCGCAGCTTCAGTTGATGTTTCTCAGGCAACACCTGATCCGTTAAAGGATATGAAGCGAGATGAAAAAATTCAGGAGTTGAGGGAAGAAACAGCCCCGAAAAAATAGTAAACTGGCCCCTTACGCTGTTGCACCGAAAGCCAGTTCAAAAAAAAAGGAGTAGTTTCCTACTCCTTTTAAATTCAAAATTTAGTAAATTAAAATTAGTGGCCTTTACCTTTACCGTTGCCGGCTGGTCCACCATTGCTCGGGTTGGAACCGCTGTTCCCTGGGGCATTACCAGCCATGCTTGAGTTTTCTCCGCTATTACCTGGATTGTTGCCGCCAGATGATCCGCCGCCAGAGCTAGATCCAGAACCTGATCCAGAACCTGATCCAGAGCTAGATCCAGAGCTAGATCCAGAACCTGATCCAGAGCCTGATCCAGAACCTGATCCCGAACTTGAACTTGAGTTCTGCACATTGTTCGTGCCGTCGTTGGTGCTGCCTGTTGAATTAATTGGAGGTTCGTTTTTTAAATTTAATGCCATTAATGTGTCGGCGTTGTCAGTCTCGGTGCTCTTCATTTTCTTTTTGAATTTTAATGCTGCGATTTTACCTTGTCTGTCTTTGAACGCATCTTCGTAATCTTTTTTAAATTTGTAAGCATTTTTTGTGTCTGCACCAGGCATAACAACGGCTGTGGCGCTGATTGCAAAGAAAAGTATTGCCAATTTTACTACTACTAAGTTTTTTCTCATAAGTGCGTCCTCTTTTGATTTTCTAGCGGCGAGACTAGCTTACAACATATTGAATTGCCAGCAATTTTCGATAGCTAGAACCGTTGTAGTTAATTCTATTGCATTTGTTACACCAGTTTTTAGGTTCCTAAAAGTTGACAGTTAGGCCTGATTGCAGGGTTCTTTCATATAGTTACAACTGTGTATCATTAGTGCACCGACCGAATAGCTGTCAAAATGTTGGTCAACTGCGAGTTTTTTTGGGAATTTGGGAGGGAAATTAAAGTTGCTGAACCTTTGGCTTCTTATACCGCATGAATTTAAATGCCGGGAAGCCGCTGATCCAGGCGAAGATGCCATTGGTTTCCATCCATTCGGCATACTGTACATAGACCGGGTCTGATGAAAGATTGGCTTCTTCCGTCTTAGCCCGCAGGAAGTAAACAATATTAAAAGCTAACAACAAGAGCGACTTGCTCAGTGCGACCTTGAAGCCCTCCTGAGCCAGGAACGGAACTGAAGTCATCCACCAGCCCAGATTTTTAGAAATATAAGCCGGATGTTTTGAAAAGCGATACGGACCGTTTGTCAGGATTCCGCGATGAGTGAGGTTTGAAAACCGGCACCCGAACATAACCGACGCCCAGACATAAATAGAAAAAAGGCCAAGAATACATGACCCCCAAATAACGTAGGCAACCGGGGAATTAAAAAGCCAGGCACCCCACGGGTAATCCGTTGAGTAATTGATGTATTGGCGACTGATCGTTGAAGCAAAGGGGTCGTAGCAGATAAGCGCCACCACCCAACCCGTCATCGTCGGTTCGGCTGATCGGATGTGGGTATCAAAAAGCTTTAACGATAGCAGGTAACCCATCGAAACCACACCGACATCTATCAAAAAAATATTGTCGTAAAAAGCATCGAAAAAATGTTTGAAACTAACGATTTTACTGA
>JANOJH010000303.1:0-2066 GCA_031408135.1 Bdellovibrio sp.
CTACATCACCATGGCGCGGTGCCATGTCACTGCCGAGAACGTTATCATTAAAAGAAACGGAGACGGGATTGCGTCTCATTCAAACTCCGATAAAAGAGATTGAAAGTTTGCGTACTGAAATGAAGACAGACACCATTTCGCTGGAAAGCTCTGTAGAAATAGAATTGGAACTCAATGCTGATCCATCACAAGAGGAAGGCATACGACTATTTGAAAGTGAAGGGGAGGAAACCGTAATTGGTTATCGTGCGGCTGACCACATTTTATTTCTCGATCGCAGAAAATCAGGGAATGTGAATTTCAACCCCGACTTTGCCAGCATCGAAGAAGTGAGCGTGAAGCCTATGGCGGGAAAAATCAAGCTTCACATTTTTGTTGATCAATCCATTATAGAAGTTTTTGCCAACGATGGGGAAGCAACTATCACCGACTATGTATTTCCACAAAGCAGCAGTTATAAAATTGAAACCTATAACAAGGGTGGCGCCTCCGCACCGCTCTTCAAACTTTGGAAGTTAAAATCAGTGTGGGGAAATTGATTTAACAAATTCTGACCTAAACCTTCTCGCTCTTTAAGTACAAGAAATTACCCGACCGCCACACAGCTGGTCTACTGAATCCTGTCTCCACCATCATGCGCTCCAATTCATCCTGCTTGCCCTCCCACTTAGCTTGAGGCTCGGCAATAAAAATAAATCCCATCGGTTTTAAAATTCGGTGTGCTTCTCGTATGTAGTCGGCATGGTTTGTTCCCATCAATGATAGAGAAAACACTGCTACATCAACTTTATCAGTCTCCAGTGGCAAGTTGCTGATATCACAAGCTGTTACAGTATCGTCAATGGCAACATGGTCAAAGGCCAGCACTATGTTCTCTGGTATTTCTTTCCGCAACAAGTTTTCACCGCATCCTAAATCTGCTACCACAAAATCTTTTCGCTTAATCAATTTCGCAATCTCAACGTATGGAATTTCCTCCCAACTCTTTCTCTTCTCAGCATAAAGCGTATGATAGTAATACCACTCTTCCGGATGTTCGTGGAGTCGCTCATGTGTAGTTGAGGATTTGCTAACGCTCCACGTTCTGTTCACCTCGCTGAAATCTCCGAGTCTCCTTCCAATCTGCTCAACAATTTCAGGACGCAACGGAAACACAAGGTCTTTGCGATTGATACTAAACAGTTTTCCTTCATTCACTCTATCTCTCCATTCTTTTAAAGCCTCAAGAGACTTGGCAAATAATGTTTCCGGACTTGGAAATTTCTTGCTGGGTATTACACCATCCACGGTTGCATCAGCCAGTGTCTTCTTGTTTCGTATGAGATTCATCCGCTGCATATCCCACGACCATTCTCTGTCTGCCAATGGAATAACAACTTGTGGTATAATAATCTCAACCTCTCCAAAATTTGAACCCTGACGATATATCCTTCCTTTAAGCTGAGTATACTCTGAATCCGTCCATGGCAATGAAAGTATGATCAATCTATCGCATACCTTCTGCAATCCGTCAACACCTGTTCCAATCGGGCGGGAGCCAACCAGTATATCAATTTTACCGTGAAGGAATGACTCCTTGAATTCATCCCTTACTTCCATAGATTCTTCACCTGTAAATGTTCCAACCCGGTAACCAAGGTTAGTGAGATGCTCCACAATGGGCTTTATCATTTCTGTGGTGAAGTAGCTGTAGATCACCAAACCTTTTTTGAGGTATGGTTGGATTGCCTTCAACTTCTCCATTAATAATATTCGCTCTGCACCGAGGTAATTCTGGTTTCCTACTTTCAATAATTTCTCCAGAAGGTGCGTTCCATCAATATTGAGTTCAGGCGCATTAGAACCATCCAACTCTTTGATAGCGATCTGGTACTTTGGTATATACCGGAGGCCATTCAATGTCATTTGTTTAAATACTTCTAAAGCATTGGTGAGGGTTCGGGCTGTATTCAGGTCTTCATACTCTTTGCCAGTAATCATTTCCAACAGTGATTTTGCTTCGGTGAGATTGTTAATCACCGGAGTTGCCGACATTCCCAACACATACAAGTCTGCATTCATTTCGC
>JANOJH010000403.1:0-8975 GCA_031408135.1 Bdellovibrio sp.
CCCCTGAGCTGACGTTCTGGTTTGGGGGCAAAGCTGAGGTGACGGAATAAGAAGACTCCGGCGCTAAGACTATTAGCACCAACAAGGCCAACATCAATGTTCTGCAAGAGAATACGTACAACTTCACGAGCCATCTCCTTAACAAAGCCATGTTATACAAAATGCAAACCAATCTCAAAGCGAACCTATTCGATATAGAAGGGCGGTTTGACTAATATTGAGACACTTGTGACGCCAATTAGTGTTTAAAATCAATTAATTTGAAGAACCATTGCTTTGAGCGGCCTACATTTTTTTCATCGGTAGTAAATTCTACATCACAAACTGCAAAATTGGATGCGGCTGGAGTTTCTTCCAGAAACGAATTAGAAAAACGAGAGCCCCTGCAATGCGGGCAAACCACTGACCATGTAAGATTCAAGAACCCGATTCTTGCCCCACTTAGGCAAATTTTCAAAAGCTCTTTGTAATTGGCGCACCACTCGTGGGCGAGTTGCATGACTCGGATGGCATCGAGCTCTAGATTATCGCCTGTTAAATTGTGACTAAGAGCAAGTCTGAATTTTTCTTTTAAAATATTTTCAGTTAACTTTAAAAACCATCCACAAATTTATGTAACTGATCCCTTAAACTTCACCTGCAGCGAACTTGCGCCTCTAGAAGTACTTGTTTTTACATGAGATTCTCTTTTTCGTTGCAGACTTCTGAATTTTTTTTCAAAAAATTTAGAAGTACCATCCGAAAACGAAAATTTCGTTTAGAAATTAAACCCTTAGAGGATGGAGTGGAGCGAGCAGGTAAAGTTTAAGGGATCAGTTCATTACGATTGCAGCCAAATACCAAATGTATTCCACTTTACGACCGCTTTTGGTTGATGAGCGTTTGGTAACCGCGGAAAAAAGCCATGCCGACAATCATGCTCACGACAAATATGATGGGGCGTGCTTTTACGCCTCGGAGGACTGGTAAGTTCTGAAAGACGAGGTTCCTTTGTTTACTGCAAAATCGCCGACAAAAAGATCGAGCAACTGATTAAAAGCCTCTATGCAATTTATTGTAACTAGATCAAAGTCTATTTTTCAAATACAATACTATTTAATAACTTAAAATAATCTAAACTTATTTCATGGAACTTTCGATAACCCTAGCGGCCAATTACGAAATAAATAACTACGCTGAACTTCTCGAGCAAGTTTGCGCTTATGTTCAACAAGAAATTCAATCACCCTCTCTGCCACCGCTTCCTGTTTTTACATTCTGGATGGAAAACGGAAATCACTTTTCGGGTGTTCCTCTTAGAATTTTGGGTAAAGATCTAAATAAATTTGTTACGCTGATCAGCTCTGATCCGATTGAAAGACCGATTTCAACTTCGATTATTCCTTTTTCTAAAATTCAAAGTATCCAAATTGATAAGTCAGAATCCATTCAGCAGATTTTACTGAAGGGCGAACAAAAAGCCACAAGCAGCCTAAAACTGGTCACGCTTGCAAAAATCCGTAATAGCTTTGAGTCTAAATGGCAGGTGATTGCCAAAAATCATGGATTGCTTCCCTATGTGTATTTCAATTGGGATGAAGTCGGTAATTCCGATTTTGAGAAACAGAATCTGGTTATCATTTCTCACGCGCTTTTGAAGGCCATCGATACCGTCGTCAGGATTGAATCTAAAAAAATTACATTCAACAAACTCAATACATTACAGATTTCGAATTCACCGGTAAAAGAAGTTCAGGCCGAACTTCAAGGTGCATTTCTTTCGATTAAAGCCAATTTTTTGCGGGCACCGCCATTAGGTATCGAAAACGAACTTATAGTCCTGTTGAAGGATACGCTCATCTAATATCCGCACAGAATAATCCCGCGCTGGTCGCCTCTGTATGTTCACCGATATAGAACTTGTATTGAGTAAAGCTTCGCAAGTTGCGGTTACAGTTGATGTGGAGCTTATTGATTAACTGCAATTAACTTATTCTGCGACCCAATTTTTGAATATAGCTTTTAGAGTCTTCCCATTGGCCTTTTCCATGGTCTTCTGAAAATCGGAAGACTCCACAGACTTATAAGCAAATTTTTGGGTGTATTTTTTGAGACCGAGCCAGAAGCGCTTTTCGCCCATGGCCGTTCGCAGAGCATCCATAAAAAGGGCCCCTTTGCTGTAGGTGATGGCGCGCTTGATGGCAAGCGACGGATACTCACCGTTGAATGTTAACGGTACGTCAAATCCGGCCTCGATCGCTTTTTGATGTCGCTTTTTTAAAATATCTATTTCACGCTGGTAGGCTTCCTGCCCCCAGCGTTCCTGCTTATAGGCGGCCGTCATAAATACCGTAATGCCTTCATTCAGCCAGAAATGTTGCCAGCTCTTGCAAGTCACTAAATTACCCCACCACTGATGCGCCAGTTCATGAACAAAAACCCAGTCTTCCTGCGGGTCGGCTAAAATCGGATCAAGAAATTTATTTCCAATGATGGCAAATGCATTTTTTTCCTGAGCCTCGTCGATCGGAACAAGAACCTGCGTGTAAATTTTGTGGTGTAGAGCTACGCCCGATTTTCTTTCGAAAAATTCCAGCGCCTTCTGAGTATCTTTAAACTTGTTCAATAGCGAAGCTTCATTATCGGTCACGCCAAGATAACGTAAGTAGGTGTTCCGTGCTTTGACTGAGGCTTCGAAAAATTTTCCAGCCGCGAAACCGTAAAGGTAGGCCGAAAATGGCCTTGATTCCCGCCAACGATGTCTTCTCAGTTCGACTGTAACACTTTTCTGACCTACGAAATTGCCGCTCGCCGTAGTCTTGAAGCCCTTCGGTACAATGATATCAATTTTAAATTTCGCCTTTGTTGCGGGGTCGTCGGCGCAAATCATCCAGTAGCAAGCGTCAAAATCCGTATAGACAAAGTCCTTGCCGAACCGAAGCCCCTTTTTCGGTGTACCGTGATAGCGAACAACGAGATTGAAACTGGTACCGACTTTCAGCGATGACCCTTTGATCGTAATGGTTTCCGCATTTCTTTCGGTCTTGATTTCCTTTTTGTCAGTCGTGATTTTATCAAGAGTCAGACCGTTTGTCGGAATTGTAAAATCCTCGGCACGGGCAATTTTAAGACTAATTTTGACCGTACCCGAAATTGATTTCGTGACAAAATCCGGTTTCACTTCAACCTGATACGACGTAACTTGATAGCTCGGGAAATTTTCGGCCTGCACCGTAAAGTGCAAGCCTGCCAAAAGAAGAAAAATTATCACGATAGCACCTCTGCGAGGACATTCCCTATTTTTTTCATTCGGAGCATACCGGTTTTACACGTGGGGATATCATCCCCAAAATGCTAAACCAATCGCGTCGGTATAACCACAAAATTTTGGCGGCATGGCTCCGGAATTGCTCATTCCTAGCTTGGAAGAAATGGGACACAATGGAAAAAGACAGAAAAACACTCAACTGCGCGCTTCAGGATACAAGCAACCGATCATCGCCTTAACCGCCCATGCCATGGCCGAAGAGCGGGCCCGAACAATGGCTGCAGGTTGCAATGGTCACCTTACAAAACTACTTGATAAAATTGAATTGCTGCGAACAATTCAGTTTTATGCATCTAAGGATTCAAAACGTGAAAATTTTATTGAGCAATAGTAGTTAGAAACTCAGTGGTGGATTTATTTTTTCAGCATGCCTTGCGCCTTGCGATTCAACCGATCAACTGATTCCGCGATTCGTCGTTTTAGTTTTTTCCAGTCACTTTTTGTTTCGGTTTCAAGCCGATCAAGCTCGGCACTCACTTTGTCGCGCGACTCTTCCAGATCAGCCAACGCTTTGGTCTGAGCTTCATCCGCGCTGGATTTGGTCTGCATTTTCAACTTTTCGATTTTCACTTCAAGCGCCTGCAGTTTAACCTGCATTTCCTGTTTGAATTTCGCATAGTCATTTTTTGCGGCCTGGGGCGTTTCAAGTGCCAACGCAAAAGAAAATCCAAGCCCCAGAATCCCCACAAGTATAGCAAAGAAAGTTTTTTTCATTTCTACTCCAGTTAATGAATTAGTGAGTGAGCGTTCCATCGGGCCGCAAGTCCAACATCGCACGACCGGTCTGCATGTCGGCCGGCACCGAGGTATGTTCGTGTGTAATCAGCCAGCGACCGTTCACTTTGTGCAGCCCCGCCGTCCAGCGCATCCAAGTATCGTGATTTTCACGACTATCAGTTAATTTCATATTTAGTAAGGCATGGCAAATAGCAACATTCTGGCCGATGTCTACACTCAGGTCGCGCATTTCAGAGGTAATATTTCCCTGCATTGCAGGAAGCGCAGACTGCCAGACCCGGCGCCACGCCTCCGATCCGACGTGTTTAAGTGGTGCCATCATATCAAACGCAACAATATCAGGAGCATAAAATGACATAATTTTATTGAGATCTTTATTCTGAATGGCCATCATGAAACTATCAATAAGCTGGCCCAGCTGAATTTCGTCGTTTGAAGCTTCGCCTGTTCGGAAAAAATTTTGAGTTGCTGAATTTTGTGATTCCATAGTTTCCCCACTTCTATTTCGATTCGGCAAAAAAGCCCCAGATCGAGTTTTTTTAATTGGATATTCGATGAACAGCAATCGTCAGGCCATACATTCTTCATGACTTCATACAAGGCTGAATTATAGAATTATTTATGCCGAAAGATTCTAAGCAGCGATTCAGTGACCGAGTTGATGATTATGTTAAGTACCGTCCAGGATATCCCGCCGAGGTGCTTCGGGCACTTCGCACTGATTTCGGATTGAAAACAGAGCATACGGTTGTTGATGTCGGTTCCGGTACGAAATGCTTAAAAAAATAAAAGATATTTTCAGGCTCAATCAAAAAGATGGCGTAGTCAGTATGATATATACAACTCAGCTATTTTGTTCCCGGCTTAAGCTGCAAGCTTCCGGAGTTTAACCTGCTGTAACGGCAGCACCATTAAGAATCTGGTATTGAGAGATGTCTGATCGTACTTGAAAGTTCCGCCGTGATTTTCAACAATACCCTTTGAAATACTTAGGCCGAGCCCCGTGCCCTTTCCGATATCCTTCGTTGTAAAGAAGGGTTGCGCAAGTCGGCTCTGTATTGATTCGGGAATACCCGCACCAGAGTCTGCTACCGAAATCACAACAGATTCTCCCTGCTGAACTGCCTCAATTTCGATCCACTTGATCGGTTTCGTTCCTACAGCGTCAATCGAGTTGCCGACAAGATTCAGTAAAACCTGAACAATCTGTGTTGGTCGGCATTCAATTGAAATTTTCAGCGAATTTTTAAGTCGCAGTTCAATCTGATGAAAGTAAATTCTCTCATTACAGAGCTCCAGCGTCTCCTGAACAACACGCTCTATCGTGACAAATTCGTACACATCACTTTCACTTGAGCGCGAAATCAATTTTATTCCTTTCACAATCCGGTCAATTCGCCCGATGGTCTGCACAATTTTGTTCAGATCAGAATTCAGTTTGATCAGGTCAAAATTGCCACTGTTGATTTGATTTATAATGATCTGAGTTTTGCCACTGATAATGGCCAGCGGATTATTGATTTCATGGGCGATATTTGCCGCCATTTCTCCCAATGTCGACATTTTTGCCTGCTGAAAAGAGTGCTGCAGGATTTTCTGATTAGAATAGAATACGCGAATGAAAGCATAGATCAGCAAAACAAACATCAGACCGGTTGTGACAGAAATCAAAAAAATCGAAAACTGCAGTGCCGGCAGAATTGTGCTCGCCGGATAGACCAGAATTATTTTTCCGACATCCCGATTTACCCGATCATTATACTTGATGTTGATAACCTGAAAGATAAGCTCATTATTTATAAAAAAACCCTTTTCCGATTTTAGAATGTCTCCAAGGTTTCTGAATATGCTGGCTAGCTCCGCTTCGCTGGCTTGACTGTCAGCGATTATACGGTCAAAGTCCGCTTCGGTAGGCGGCTGTTCCCAGTTCTTCCAGGTGTCGCGGTCAAGCGAAGCCGAACTGGTTAATAACACATGATCGGACTTATGCGGCAGTACTCGCCCGAATCTGTGCGACAACAGATTGCTCATATCAATACCAAGTTCAAGCGCACCCAGCAGTCGCGTACCCTCGTAAATCGGCTTGAATACCCTGAGTGTTAGAATTTTCGCTACTAATCCATAGGAAAATTCAACTTGTGTTCGCCCGGTTCGGATTGCCAATTCAAGACCTTCACGAAGAGAAACCTCACCGTAAACGGTTGGATTATGTAATCGTGCCAACACCTTTTTTTTTGCACTGTAAAAATACCAGTGAGTGACAAGATTTTTTTCTTTTAATATAAGAAATTGATCTTTAAACTCATTCACAATCGCCGAATTATTACCGATCTTTAACGCCGCTATTACCCGCTTATCAAAAGCCAGAGTATCAACTTGTGAACGTAATAATTTTTCGCCGTCTTTGAGAATTGTAGTAACTACCGCCTCATAGGATTTAATCGTGTCGTGATGTTCGATCTGAGAAATTTTCTTAACGGTCCATTCATAAGAAGAGTACTGAAATATCAGCAAAATCAGCAAGATAACTCCTGCGATCCAATAAATAAACATTTCAGATTTATTTTTGATTTTCTTCAGATTCACATAACACTTATCGGCAGCTTACCAGAAGCTTTCAAATAGTAATTTCGATTGCGTAGCTGGACCTTAATCCAGCTACCTTAATGCAGCAATCGAATCTGTTACGAACTTAATGCTCTTAAGCCAGAATTCTGGCTTCGTTATATCTTCACCCAGATGTTTCATAACGAGGTCTTCTGCTGTCATACGACCTGTGTCACGAAGAATATCAATATACTTCTGACTCTTTTCATGATGTATCGCATGCGCCTGAGGTGTAACAAAAATCCGGGCTAGGTACTTATTGTTCAACATATAACCGCTGTGATTCCAGACGGCGTAATAAAGACTGATGTTCGTCACAATGTAAATATACTCAACGGGCAGGCCTAAAAGCATTTAAAGGTGTCGCAACGGGCCATCTTGCGTGCAGCCTGTGATAAACCCGCCACGTTAGCAAAAAGAATTTCCTGGGCAAGGTGGTCAAATCAGAATCATTGCAGCGATTGAAAAAATCTTGGAGCATATGGATCTATCATCGACAGCGCCTCGGCTTTTTTCCGCACGTGGGCCACCGGTTTCTAATCAGAGTGACATCTTTGCTCAACAATTTTTCGAAGAATAATGCAAATCTGCAGTCTTAACCATGACCAGCACGGCTACCACTTTATCTAAATATCAAAAGTTCTAACGGAAATTGAAAAGATCATCAGCGACGCGACACAAACCAAACAAATTAATTGAAATTTCAGACTAAAACTGGCGAAATTAGAACACGACTGAGGAATTCATACTTCATCGAATGATCAAATGTGGCCTTTAAACTTCCTATCCTCCAGAAGGCAATCGGCGTTCAAACAGTATTTACGGAATTTACCACTGGAAGTGGAATGGTTTTGATCTGACTGCCGGTGCCGGCCGTTACGATACGGAACAACCTGATGTAAGTGCAAGCGGTGTATTATTCGTTATCGGAAAAAAATTCGGCGAAAGTCTGAGTCTTTTCTAGAGACCAGCTGCAATTTTTTTGTTAACTAAATACCACTGTAAAACCTTACGCTCCATTAACGGCATGTTTATTTTTTCAATTTCGCTAGCACTAAACGGGGCCAGTTCCTGCTCTAAAAGATTCGCGCCGGCTTTCTCTCCCAGAACTCCGCCATCGATAACCTTGTACTTACTGCCAAGCAATCCTACCGCTGCCAACCGGATATTTTCCGGATATTTGTAAATAGCCAGCTCGACGGATTTTTTGGTTCCATCCTTCAAAGGTATTTCTGAAACCAGTTTTTCGCCGGTTTTACTTAACGCATAATGGTTAAATCTATGAGCCAGCATTGTAGAAAATTCGTAAGTCAGTTCGGAATCGTTCCAGGTGCTCAGTGCATCTCCGGATAAAACCTTGATTTCATTTAAAACCAACTGTTCGCGCAATTGTGGCGCAAACAGGGCCACTTGTTTTTTCATGATTTCTTTTTCTTCAGTGGAAAAATTATATAGAGAGCCGTCATTTCGCGTTCCGGAATTAAACATTGGGTCATCCAGCAGTTCAGAAAATCTGGCTATTAGATCGGTGTCAAAATTATCTGAAATTTCTTTCAGCAAAACCTCGAGCCCGCCCAGCCGTTTGAATTCAGCCTGCAGGTACGCGATTTCCTGTTTTTCGATTTCAGCCGTCATCGTGCTTAACACCGGAATATGTTCTGAACGGACAGTTAAGAATTTCGTTCCGGTTTTTAAAAGTGAAACGAGCTTTGTCAGCGGGGTTCCTGTGGAATCAGAAAATGCCTTAGCACTTAAGCTGACTTCTGCAACTGGCGTAGCAGTGATAAATTTTGAGACATCTTTCGATTGAGCAATGTAGAAATTAATGAGCCGCGCGGCCATTGTATCCAATGCATATTTATACGCTCCTGAACTTGCCGAAACTGTTGAACGGCCGGCATCGAACTGAGCGCAGTCGGCATAGGTTTCCATGTGGTCATCGGTGCAGAACAATGGGCGATTGACCGTTGGCAGCGCCGCTTTAAAATACAAATGCTTTATGGCCATTTCATCATAAGCCAATGCGCCGCCACCGTTTTGCATCATATCGCCAGTCCATGAACTTTCTTCGAATTTCGAATAGTCCATTACCGAACTTGTTGCGATAACACCAGCTGAGGCTTTCATATTCCGGTAGTAATTCATTACCAAATTTTTTCGCTCTTTGAAGTCGTAGTTGGCAGCTAGACTACCTGCAAAATTGTGTCTTAATCCCAGTACATGACCAAGTTCGTGGGCAATTGTTTCGTAAGCGTAATCTCGAAGGGCTTTTTCAGTTGCGGCCTTAGTAACGCCTTCGCTCTTTTCGCGGCCGAAAATTTCA
>JANOJH010000414.1:0-4256 GCA_031408135.1 Bdellovibrio sp.
TCGGCTCTTTAGTGTTTACCATAACAATAGGCGGGAGCTTATTGAAATAATTCTTGTAACCCCACCAGCCACCGTAAGCAAGCGCTACGACTAAAGCAAATTTAAATATAACTTCGAGAGTATCATCAGAGCCTGAATTTCGAGAATGCGATTTCTGGGTCTGATGCATAATTCCGGTTACAGCAGTATTGGAATTGGCGGGCTTACCATAAATAGCGGTTAAGCTCGGACTGGCCTTGTACGTATTGCCTGAATAGGCAGAACGTAGCCCGTCGAGATTTATTTTTGCAACCGGTTCATCAGAGTTCAGGCCATAGGGTTCAAGTGCCGGTTCTTCAATATTTTCCGGAATGGCCGGCTGAGGAATATTTTCGGCTTCGGCTAATTTTTCCGGAAATGGCGGCACGGTTTCGGCCACTGTCACTTTTGGTGTCTTCACAGGCAACGGCGTGATTTCAGAGATTTTGACCTTTGAGTAGCCAACAAGTTTTTCGCGGCCGTCCTGATACGCGGTCTTGAAACATTCCCGTACGAAAAGACTGAAATCCTGCGGGGAAAATTCAGGATACTGAGTATTTAAAAATCGATTCAAATCGCGATGAAAATTTGCAGCCGTCTGATAACGGACATTGCGGTCTTTTGCCAGCGCCTTCATAACGATGCGTTCAAGTTCCTGTGGAACTGTCGGGTTTATTTTTCTGATCGGCGGAATCTGGCAATCGCGCACTTTTCTTAAAATTGCAGCTTCGTTACTGCCGGTAAATAAACGATCATTTGCAAGTAATTCCCAAAGCACAATTCCAAGCGCGAACACGTCGGTTCGGGGATCAATCGGCTGCCCTTCGGCCTGTTCGGGGCTCATGTAACTGAACTTGCCTTTGAGCGTTCCGGCTTTCGTGGCTTCGCCGTCGGTTTCGGCTTTTGCAATACCGAAATCGATGACCTTAACTTCGCCTTCAAAAGAAACCATGATATTCTGCGGGCTCATATCCCGGTGGGTGATGTTAAGCGGACGGCCTGTTGTGGAATCCGTACATCGATGAGCGTGATCCAGACCAGCTGAGGTTTCTTTTATCAGAAATAACGCCTGATCAATAGTAAAACTTTTATTGGTTTTTTTAAGTTCGTTGATAATCTGGCGTAAGTTCCGGCCTTCGACATAATCCATAACCAGAAAAAACTGGCTTTGTTCAACACCGAAATCATAAATCGAAACGACGTTGTTGTGGTTAAGGTTGATTGCAACTTTGGCTTCTTCTTTGAACATGGCCACAAATTCGTCGTTCGTAGAGTACTGGGGCAAAATTCTTTTAATTGCAAAAAATTTGTTTAAACCGTTTGCAGCTCCTGAACGCGCAAGGTAAATCTCGGCCATTCCGCCGGCGGCAACCTTTTCAAGAAGTAGATATTTTCCGAACTGCTCGAGGCTTTGTGACATGAACTCAGTATACTCCTACTTGCAAATTATCGGCTTTTAAACGAAGATTCTTGAAGGAGAATTGCATGAAATGGACTGGACTGACCGGAGGTATTGCAACTGGGAAGTCGACTGCTAAAAAGTTGATCGAAGGTCTGGGTGTGCCCGTCGTTGATGCGGATCATATCTCACATAAGTTAACTGAGGTCGGGGCTAAAGGCTATTCTGCCATCGTGTCTCATTTTGGTAATTCTGTTCTTGAAAAGGATAAACGGCTTGATCGTAAGAAACTGGGGCATCTGGTTTTTACAGATCCTCAGGTTAAAACCGATCTTGAAAACATTCTGCACCCGCTGATCAAAATCGAAGTGGATAAACTCAGGAAACATTATTTGGATCAGGCTGTGCCGCTGTGTTTTTATGATGTACCGCTGCTTTTTGAAAAAAATCTGATGAATGAATTTCATACAACGGTGCTGGTCTGGTGTAACAACCAGACCCAACTTGAACGCCTGATGAAACGCAACAGCCTGTCGGTTGAAGAAGCGTATATCAGAATTAAAAACCAGTTGCCGATGATTGATAAAGTCAAAATGGCCGAACACTGTGTGGATAATTCCGGGGATACCCTGGATCTCGAAAAACAATTAAAAAGACTGTTAAAACACTTATAACATTTCGAGCAGCTTTGTCAGTTCCACGGGCTTTGAAAACAGATAACCTTGCGCAAAATTGGCGCCCAGTTCCTTCATGATTTTAAATTCGGCTTCAGTTTCTATGCCTTCGGCAATCACCTGCATGTTCAGATTTTTTGAAAGGTAAATAATTGCGCTGACAATCGCTTTTGTTTTTTCATCGGCGAGGATATTCATAACGAAAGACCGGTCAATCTTGATAAAATCAATCGGCATGCGGGAAAGATACTGCAAACTTGAGAAACCGGTGCCGAAGTCATCGAGAGAAATTTCAAACCCGAGTGCGTGGCACTTGTTCAGAAACTCAATTACAGAACCACCTTCAATAAAGACGCGCTCGGTGACTTCAAGTTTAAAATCTTTTGGATTAATGCCATGCTTTTTTATCAGAGATTTCAAAGTGTCAATAAATCCGCTGTTAGATAATTGCCGGGCCGAAATATTGATGCTCATTGAAAATTTTTTGCCTGGATTTTTCTGGGCCAAAAATTTCGACTGCTGAAAGCATTCTTCGATGATCCAGAATCCGACCGGAATTATCAACGCAGAATTCTCGAGCAGATCGATAAAAATGCCCGGTGAGATCAGCCCTTTTTCGGGGCTTTTCCAGCGAATGAGTGCTTCACTGCCACAGATTTTTGAGGTATTCAGATCAACTATAGGTTGGTGGTACATAACAAATTCACGGTTTTGATGGGCCTCGCGTAGCTGACTTTCCAACTTGATTCTGTCGAGCACAATTTCTGAGTGGCCGGTGGCATTTATAATATCCAGATTTTCACCGGTTTTGTTTTTATTGTGCTGGCGCAAGCGGTTTAGCAACATTTTCACAACCAATTGCACGGTTAAATCCGATGAATCCAGTTTGTCGAGAAGCTGTTCTTTATTAATGACAAATAATTTGCAGCCGGTTACCGCGCGGGTGGACGCTGAACGTAAAGAAGAATCGATCAGTGCCATCTCACCGAAAATTTCGCCGGGACCAAGTACAGCCAAGCTGGTTTCAAGACCGCTTCGGTGAGTGAAGTAGATTTCGACGTTGCCGGTTTCGATCAGAAAGGCTTGGTCGCCATGCTGGCCCTGTTTGAATATGACTTCGCCTGATTTAAAATCCATCCGGTTATTTTGTCGTCATATGTATTTTAAGACAAGAAACTCAGAATAGGATTCCATTGATTCCCGACTAAGGGTGGGATTGTCTCAACCTGACTCAAGTCGGGAATGAAATTGTCCGACGTACAAATGATGAAACAGGATGTGTACAACATTGTTAAGAATTCGCTCTCGTATCCTTCCGGAGATAATGTCCAGCCATTTACTTTTAAATTTTCGAAGGCAGAAACCCTTAAAATTTTTTGTGAAAAGAAAAACGAGCCGGATCCATTCGGGGGCGGGGCTTACAATGTTGCGCTGGGTTGTTTTCTGGAAATACTGAGTTTGCGTGCCCTAGAAGCCTGTTACAGTATTGCAATCGACGTTCCGGATAATTTTTATGAACGTTCACTACCGGTCGAAATCCGTTTCACGAAAATCCGGATGAACACGGAGACTTCCGGTTCGGGTCTGGCTGCGGTTATCGATAAACGGCACACCGACAGAAGAGCTTATCTGAAAACCCCGATTGAGAACGAAATAAAAAATATTATCTCAGAAGTGGTCGTCGGGCAGGAAACAAATAATGTAAAATTCCATTTTCTGAGCGAATTGAGCGCGAAGCTCGTCAGGCAAATGTGTTTGATCGAGAGGATTGTCTGGTCGAGCTTTTTTTGTGTTCAGCCAATTCTAAAGGCCATTAATTATTCATTTTTTTCGCCAAAAAAAGCAAGCGGACTTAATCTGAAAAACCTTGGAGTTCATCCTGCGCTGGCCATTCTGGGGGGGCAAGAGTCCCGGTATAAGTGGGTTTTCAGATTAATGGTCATGCTGGGCAGGCCCTGGATTAATCAAATTATTTTTAAAAACCAAATTGTGAATAGCGGAGGTTTCATACTCATGACAGTTGGCGATCAGACGCAAAAGAGTGTAATCGAAGCGGCCAGACTGTTCTGCCGTATGTGGATAAAAATATGTGGGCAAGGTTATGCCCTTCAGCCGATCAGCATAGTTTCTCTGCTTTTGTTTTCAATAAATCAGAACCCCGACAC
>JANOJH010000417.1:0-2038 GCA_031408135.1 Bdellovibrio sp.
CAAAGGATGAATAAGGGTCAAGCGCTACATCTGTCATTACCACCATATCAGGCAATACTTTTTTAATTGCCCGAACACTTCTCTGCATTAACCCATCTTCGTTGAGCGCCTCTTTGCCCGCATTATCTTTCAACTCATCAGAAACTTTTACAAATAACAAGGCACAGCGCAAACCCAACGCATAACACTCTTCCAATTCTTTTATTGCTAAATCCAGCGAATAACGGAAGTAGCCAGGCATAGAAGAAATTTCATCTTTGCTGTTTTTACCTTCGGTGATAAAGACAGGCACAATGAAATCAGTTGGTTGCAAAGTGGTTTCCCTCACCAGACTTCTTACTGAGGCCGATTGTCTTAAAATTCTATTTCGTCTGATCATGTCAAATAGTTATCAGTTAATAGTTATCAGTTAATAGGGCATCTCTAAAAACCCTGCCTTTTGTGACCTCAACCCGTCACCCTTCTACCAATGAACTCAGTGTCACCTCACCCCCAGCCCCTCTCCGAGACTGAGAGGGGTGACGACTCCCTTCTCCTTGAGGAGAAGGGTTGGGGATGAGGTGATAAAATGCACAAGTCTGTCTGCTCATGATCTCCTTTTTAAATTCCATTTATACTATCCTCCAAAAGAGAAGGGTACATGGAGTTTTTAGAGATGCCCAATAGTTATTTGGCCTACACCCAATTGATTGGTTCTTTTAAAATCTTCAATAATTTTTCTTCGTCACTTCCCATCTTAGGGTTATAATTGTAATCAAACCTCACAGTTGGCGGCAAGCTCATTAAAATACTTTCTGTGCGGCCGTTAGTTTTAATACCGAACAACGTGCCTCTGTCGTGAAGCAAGTTAAACTCCACATATCTACCCCTGCGTATTTCCTGCCAGTATTTTTGGTGCGAAGAGTATTCTGTTTGCTTGCGTCTATTCACAATAGGCAAATACCCATCTAAAAAAACAGCGCCATTGGCCTCCACAAATTTTCCCCAAAATTCCAGATCATGTTGCGCATCGGCACGGCAATGATCAAAAAAGATTCCGCCCACGCCTCTTCTTTCTTCACCTCGGTGATGGTTGCTGAAATAATTGTCGCATTGCTCTTTGAAGTTTGAATAAAGGGCATCATCAAAAATTTCACAGCATTTCTTCTGAACAGAATGAAAATGTACGATGTCATCTTCAAATAAATAATAGGGAGTAAGATCAGTTCCTCCGCCAAACCATGCATCGAGCTTTGTCCCATGATCATCATACAATTCAAAGTAGCGCCAATTAGCATGCACGGTTGGAATAAAAGGATTGTATGGATGAATGACCAGTGACAATCCACCGGCAAAAAATGAAGTGCCTTGTACTTTCAATTGCTGTGCTGCCTGTGCCGACAACTCACCATGCACAACCGAAATGTTTACGCCACCTTTTTCAAAAATATTTCCACCGCTAATCACGCGTGAATCGCCACCTCCACCACCTGGCCGTTCCCAAACGTCTGAAACGAACTTTGCCTTACCATCAGCTTCTTCCAAACCCTTACAGATTTTTTCTTGCAAGGAATGGATATGACGAGTAAACTGATCTTTAATGGAGGTCATCCCGGTACTCTTTTACAGCATCAACAAAAGCTTTAGCGTGATCAACCGGAATATGTGGCAATATTCCATGCCCCAAGTTGGCAATATACGCCTGCACACCAAAGGACTTTATCATCTTCGTCACTTCTCTTTTAATTTCATTCGCTGGCATGGAAAGTTTTGATGGATCAAAATTTCCCTGAAGGGTAATTCCATTCTGCCCCTCTTGGCGCGCAACCTCAGGACGAATACCCCAATCAATACCTAAACCAGAAACCGATTTATGCTGAGAAAGTGATCGCAATGCATAACTACTTCCTTTCGGGAAAAGAATAACCGGAACAATCGGTGCAAGTGCATCTGCTATTTGAACAAGATAAGGACTTGCAAAACGTTCAAAATCCTCAGGGCTTAGCAGACCACTCCAACTATCAAATATCAGCACAACATCTGCGCCCGCTTGCGCCTG
>JANOJH010000418.1:0-2596 GCA_031408135.1 Bdellovibrio sp.
ATTACGGAACCTTTCGAAGGTTTAATTCTGATGATCTGAACCGTTTCTGGCAGCAAAGTCCAATTGCGCAAATCGGCTCTTTCAGAAGCCACCATGACAAGCCATGCGATATTTCCCAGAATGTTATCCTTTTGCCGGATTTGATCAGCCACAACTTCTTTTGCAACTCTTGCCCCAAGACGCCTTGCAGACAACGAATTGTAATCGGCTTCTTGTGTGGCAATAGCCGCTTTTTCCACGCTATAAACCTGACGGCTAATGGCATTCTGATAGGTTTCGTTTTCATCCAGATAATTGACCGTCAGGCGCTTTGTCAGATTATTGCTGGGAACCAGATACGGATAGATGTGATTATCCGGTCTTGGCATTTTTTTGGGGCCGAGTCCCTGAAGAAAAAGTACGGTTTTTTCATTTTTATTCTTCCGCTTAATAAAAATCATTTCGTCTGCAGTTGGTCGCAGTTCCGCAACCAGCAAGTTGAATTCCTGATTGCGTTTTGCCCGCCAGCAAGCTGTCAGCATGTCGAGACCAACAGTCCGATACGACGGATCAAGACGGTAAGCCGCTTTATACGAAATGCAGGCATCATCGAATTTGTTTTCAGACTCCCAAATGAGGCCCGATAAATACTGCGCAAAAGAATTGAGCTCGTAACTGCTTTTTTCCTCTGCCGAAAATTTATTGTATTTTTCGTTTATTCGTCTGACTTCAACCATGGCCTCATCTGGCTGCTGCAATTCTATAAAATTAAGCGCCAGCGAGATGTTGATAAAAAGTCTTTCGAAAATGTCGCCCTTATATTGAAGCATTTCCTCATTCAACAGCGTGGCGCCTAAAACCCGAGACGCGGAAATGTAATCTAGCTGTTCACTCAGTTTGTCAGCTTTGAGAAAAATTTCATTACTTTTTTTATAGTCTTGGCAAATCTGCAGTGCGGAACCGTATTCCATTAAGAAGAGGAGTTGGTCATTGCTTTCTTTTGAACTGAGTTCATCGAGGGTTTTTGTGGCATTTGCGCAGTTTCCACTGAGGAGATCTTTCTGAGCCGGCGACAGCCGACCCTGATGAGTGGCGCACGCGCTCAGGAAAAACAGAAAACTGAGGAGCGCGAATAATTTTTTCATTCACACCCGATTAGATTCAATTAAAGTCCGACGCTTTTTTTCTTAAAGGTCTTGCGGATCTGCTTGTAGTTTGTCCACGTGATGACACCGGTTTTCAGATTTGTCATATTCAGTGTGAGTTTATAGTATACTGATTTGTCTTTTCCGACTTCCTGTACAATAGAGTCTAATCGTCCATTAATAATAAAATCTGCGCCCGTCTGGCCGCCTTTGCTTTTTTTGGTTTCTTCGGACGTTGTTCCGGAATTCTGGTATTCGTATTCATTCGAGATGTCTTCGCGGGCTTCTTTGTCTACAAACTGAACTTTGCCTGAATTCGTCAGATCAACTCGGACCATATCCATGATATTTTGGGTATCGATATGCTCGCTTGTTTTGTTTTGTAGCGACGTAACCATGACAGTTGGCATTTTCTTAGCATTCGCAATTGCCGTGTGGCCGACCATAGAATCAACCATCGTTTTGACAGCGACCTGCATATCCGTTTCGGACCATTGGTCGTTCATCAGGTTTTCGCGGTTAACATCATCGTACTGCCCTTTAACAAAGGCTTTTGGACCGCAAGCAACAAAAACTAGGGCCGCGACCGAAATCAAAATCAATTTTTTAACATTAGAAAACATTGGAAACTCCTTTTAATCTTTGAACCTATGATTACTTTATTCGATTTATCGACAAACGAAAAGCAACCTTTGATCCGAATAATGAAGTGCAATATAAATCTATAGCCTTAGGGGCGTACATCCGCATTGCAACAAACAGATATATGTCGCCAATCCACAACAGCCAACTGGCTTTTAATCTGCTTAAGTCTCAATTCAATGAAATGTGCGAAGAATTCTGGCTGATTAACCTCAATTCGGGCCTGGAAGTGCGCAGCCTGAAGATGCTTTCCCGAGGAACGCTGAACTTCTGTCTGGTGCATCCCCGGGACCTTTTCAGAGAGGCGCTAAAGGCCAACTCATTTGCTTTAATTATCGCGCATAACCATCCGAGCCTGAATACGTCTCCCACTCCAGAAGACCTCGTGTTGACACGAAAACTTGTCAAAATTTCGAAAATTATCGAAATTCCGATTCTGGATCACATTATTTTTACGGATTTAAAATACTATAGCTTTAAGGAAAATAAGCTAATCTGAAGGCATGGAATCAGTTGAATCATCCTGTTGGGATGGCTTGCGGATGGGTGTATATCTGATGACTTCAAGGTCTGGAGATAACTCCAAATGGTACCCGGCTTTACGCGCATTCAGAATCCATTGTCTGGCATACTCCTGTTTTTCGTACTCTTCCTGCTGCTCCTGCATTTTTTTGTCATTCAACTTTGACAACAGCACATCAGCAGGCGAACTAATTTCATCAGTGTCGCTATTTTTGCGTATTTGGCGGTCTTTCGGAATTTCAGCGTTTTCTTTATCTTGCTTGAGCTTTTTCTGACGCTCAATTTCAGCCAGTTTTTTACGTGTTTCG
>JANOJH010000235.1:0-3329 GCA_031408135.1 Bdellovibrio sp.
CCAATTTCCCCCAAACCGCAATTCGGTGCCACTCGGTGCGCTCCTGTTTTTGGCCATCTTTGCCGACCCAGTTTTCACTGGTGGCGACGTTGAGACGTGTAACTGTTGCGCCTTGACCGACAGCCTTCATTTCAGGATCCTGACCCAAGCGACCTATAATTATAACTTTATTAACTCCAGACATATGCCCTCCCTTGTATGTTTTCCTTTTGAGTGACGAATGAGTCAATCAGGGAATCTTGTTTGCTCTAAGATTGTGCATGGTCTGGGCCGGCCTGTAAAGCGGATAAGGCGGTGTTGCGGCTATATCGCGTGTGATTATCGGAAACTGTGTTTTAACTGCGGATTATCTCAGCGGCGTAAATGTCGGGGGCATTCCCATCTGTGCGGATGAGATCTTAAACTTATAACGGCTAACCGGGCCTGAGCCCACCTTATAACCATCAAGAAACGACAAAAACAGGCGGGCTTTATCTCTAAAGACAGGAGTTGCGTTCAGGTCCACCGAAATATTGTAGGCGCCGATAACTGGCGCAATCTGGCCGTTCATGTTCTGAAACGTGACAGATAAATCGCCCTTGATATCACCGAAAAGTTCATCTTTGTTTGTTCCGAGCTTTCCATTTTCGATCTGAAATTTTCCGTTCGCAAGGCGACCTTTCAATTCAATTTTTCCTAATTTGATTTCAGGCAATGCGAGTTGTCCGAAGTCCTGGAGCGGAACAAATGTAGAGGCCATTTCAAACTTCATAATCACGATATTCAGATCGAGTTCAGGTTGTTCGGTCATCGTCAGATCGGCGACAGCCTGGGAAGTGAGGCTGAGTTCACCTTTGATCGGCAAACTGATATTGGCAACGGCCCGGGCTTCTTTCAAACTGATGTTATTGGCAACGACTTCGATTCTGGATTTATCGACGCCCTTATCTGAAGGCGCCGGAGACATCATGATTTCTAGTTCGCCCTTTAAAAATCCTTTGGCCGTAATTCTGCCGCCAGGTTTTTTTGCAAGTAATGCCGAGATCGACGGTGAAAGTTCGAGATGCTCGCTTGTTACCGAAGAAATCGTAGGCGTCTCAACATAAACTTTTTCAAGTGAAACGGAAGCGGTGAAGGGATTCAGATGCATTTTGTCAAATTGCAAAAAGACCATATTGTTGGTCAGTTTTGCAACCTGTGAAGAAATCATGTCATTCAGATCACTCAGGGGAAACAAAACAAATAAAAAAACCAGAGTCATAAAGAAAGTTAATACGATCTTCCACTTGTTTGAAAAAAGGAACCGGACAGTAATGACGATTAAATTCATCATTGATCCGACCCTCTTGATTTTTTTAACGGCTTTTCAACTTCGGGCGGAGCTTCGGGTGTTGGTTCCGGAACTTTAAGCGAGTACAAAACGTAAGTAACATCGAAGTAGCGAGTGTCTTGCCGGTTGGCCGTGATAAGCAGATCTTTCATTTTTACGCTTTCTGAAATGCCGGCTACCGCTGAACCGATATCAACGACCTGTCGGAGATTCAGTTTGGCAAGTTTGACCTGTAAAACATTTGATACAAGATTCTGGGGGATTAAGCGTCCTTCAACGGAGCCTGGTGTAACCCCGCTTCGTTGTTCTGGCAGAAGTTCTGCTCGGCCCAGTATGGCTTCGACGGCGGCCAGAAGCCCGTCTTGAGTTGGCGGAATAGCAATATTCGGGGCCGAAGCAGACTCCCGATACGTGCGGAAAAGATCACGGATCAAACCGCGTTTTTCCTCGAACATTGTAAGTGAACTTCTTGAATCGGTCAGTTGGCTGAGCGGGTAGAACAGAACAGCCAGCACTACTAGTAACACGCCCAGTACGACAGTTATTTTTTGCATCATTGGAGACATATTCTGATAGCGGTCCTGCGCCTGCTGATAAGTCTGGGATTCCTGGAGTTGTTGGCCGATTCGGGTTCCGATGGATTTGAATTGTGAACTCAGATTTTCAATCAGACTCATTTTATCAGCCCTCGATCTGCTTTGAATGAAAGGTTAAACGCCGATCGGTTCGGAATTAAACTAAGGCCTGCAGACTGCGAATTAATAACTCCGTCGATAGCAACCGACTTCAGGCTGTTGCTGAAGGCAGCGGTTTCAACCGGTGAACCGCTGTAGCCGAGGATCTGCACGACATCATCTTTGACCTGAAAAGTGAGAATATCGATTTTGGCTTTATCTTTCTGCGGGGCAGACTCGCTGACTTTTTTCAGGATTTCCAGTGCCGAATTCATCTGCGCAACCTGCGAGACCAACTTAAGATCGTTAAATTTCTTTTTATTTTCTCTAATATATTTTTTAAGTCCGGCTTCATTCGCCTGTTTTTTTGGGAGTTTGGCCACATTTTTTGCCTGCGTGATCATGGCCTCTTCGCCTTTTTCATTCAGAACAGTCGACAAATTTCCGCGGATAGTGGTCCAGATAAACAGCACAACTAAAGCTGCGATACCGGAATGAGCAACATTCCCCCAGTTTTGCCAGAACACTTTCAGACGGTCGTTCTGTTTGGCGAAATCGCCCTTCAGCAGATTGGTTGCGGGATTACGGGGTTTTTTAAACGACTCAATGGCAATAGCAACGGCCGTCGTAAAACGCGATTCAATTTCGTAAGACTTCAACGACGTCGATATGCCACTCATTGTGCCGGTGTAATTCTGTAGCAGGTTAATTGAATTACAGGCCACTTCGAGATGCTGAGTAAGGAAACCACCTAAGTTAGGAAGCAGGCTTGCGCCGCCGGTAATATGCATGGCGGTGATTTCGGCGTTGAACTCGCTCTGCAACTCGATCAAAGTCATTTGAACATCGCGAACAAGATCTTTTAAGGCTTTAGCCAGCAAATTTGAAAATTGCGCCTGTTCGAAGCTGGCGCCTTCTTTATTCAGAATCAAAGAGGCTTGAGTCTGCAGCACTCGTACGGCTTCGATATAAGAGATTTCCTGACGGACAATGATTTCCTGAATCAATTGATTTGCGCCCCAGAATAAACTGCGGGTGAAGATCAGCCGGTTATCTTCATACGCGGTAAATAAAGTTTTTTTATGCCCGATGTTGAGAATAATCTGAAGAAATTTTTTGGGTTTGTCGCTTTCGTTCAGATTCAGGGGTTCGAATTTTTCAGGCGGCGGAGCTTCCCAGTCTTCAACCAGATTTGCAAAAGCCAAACCTTCAACTGTAACCGTGTGAATTTCGATGCCGAAGTTGGCACCGAGAGAAATGATTTTTTCAACCTGAGTTTTGGGTGCGGCCGTTGCCAGCACATCCGAGCTAGCGCCTTGAGTGCGGATAACTTTGGCGTCAAAAAC
>JANOJH010000544.1:0-2988 GCA_031408135.1 Bdellovibrio sp.
GCGCGACTCACGCAGATGCTGGCCTGGCTGTATGGGGCGATGGTAGCGCCTTTCCGGGAAAACAATTTTTACTGTTGAGTTTTCAAAAGTTGCGGTTGCAAAACACTTTCCTGAATAAAGAGGTTTCTTAACCCTAACAACCTCGCCAGAAACAGTGAGAGCCGTTCCATCTGAGACCATGCCCGCGCCTAACTTTGCAGCCACTCGCGGAAAAAGATCTTTTCCTGCCGATGAGGCTGAGGCCAAAACAAGAGTTGCGCCGGTGGTTTTAATTGCTTCTGCAACAGCTGCGGCAAAAAGCTCAGGGTTGTAGGCGTCGTACGCGGGGTCTTTGCAAACGAGAACTTCTTGTGCCCCGTGGTGCGCAAGCTGCGCGGCCGCCTGAAAAGCAGAAGAGCCAAGAGCGAGAGCAACGACGGGCCGCCCGGTTGAGGCTGCAAACTGCAAAAGCTCTTGTGAGCTTCTTTTTAAACCCGAAGCCTGGAACTCTGAAAACACTAAAACTTTAGACATAAACGACCTTTCAAAAATTAAATAACTTTTACGTCATTACGGAGACAAGAAACGAGCTGGCTGACTTGCGATGAAACATCGCCTGTTAAAAGTTTTACCGCCGGCTTTTCAGGAGGAAGGGTGTACTCAACATATTTAACTTTATGGTCAACTGCGGCCACGCCGAGAGAGGCAAACTCAATTTCTTTGATAATCTTTTTCTTGGCCTTCATTATGCCCGGAAGACTGGCATAGCGGGGCATATTTAAACCCTTATTTGCAGCAATCAGCGAAGGATACATGAGCTGCATCACTTCTTTTGCTCCGCCCTCAATGTCTCGCTCGACGTTTGTATTTTCTGGAGCGGCTTCAAATTTAGAAACCACAGTTGCGTGCGGAATAGTCAGAAACTCTGCAATCATTTGAGGGACTGACGATTGATTGGCGTCGATCGACAGTTTTCCGGTAAAAATCAAATGAGCAGGCCCCTCTGTGGAGATAACCTGCGCAATGGCCTTGGCGGTTGAATAGGCATCGAGGTTCTCGGAACAATTGATGACAATTCCCTCATCTGCGCCCATGGCCAGCGCAGTTCGCAAAGTCTCTACTGCTCGCTGCTTTGGCCCCAGGCTGATGGCCCAAATCTGAGCTGCCGGATTTTTTTCTTTAAACTTAATGGCCTCTTCAACAGCATGCTCATCGTAGGGGTTCATCACCCATTTAATCCCGGCAGGGTCGATACCTGACTGATCGGGCAGTATTTTAATTTTAGTTTCAGTATCAGGCACCTGCTTTAGGCAGACAAAAATTTTCATGGAAACCTCTCAACGTTTAAGCCTATAGTCTTATCGTAGGTCGCTAATAACATGAACCTTTTTATGAATTAACATGTTGCAAAACATAATCTAAAAGTCGTCTGTGAAAAGTGACAAGATTGATCATCAAGAGTAATTTGATCCCTTGGCGATTTGGCAATCTAAAAAACGAAGTTAAGGAATCAATATGTTGGAGTTTTTTAAGTCGACGGTTGGTCGAAAATATCTCATGGGCATCACAGGGCTTGTCTGGCTGGGCTTTATTATGGGTCACATGGCGGGAAATATGCTTATTTTTCTTGGGCCGGAGGCGTTTAATTTTTAAGGACACGCCAAAGTGTCCAATAAAATTATAATATATTGGACCGAGGCGGCGCTGCTGGTGGCGCTGATCGTTCATGTTTTTTGCGCAGTTATCTTAACCAGGCAAAATCGCGCGGCACGCGGCACTCGTTATGCCATCTCCCCGAGCGGAGATAAAAAATCCACCTGGGCCTCTCGATACATGGCCGTTCAGGGCTCAATGATTTTGGCATTCATTATTTTTCATCTGATTACTTTCAAATACGGAACGTATTATGAAACAACCGTGAATGGTGTTCCTATGCGCGACCTTCATCGCCTGACGCTCGAGGTTTTTCAAATGCCCGGATATGTTGTCTGGTATGCTGTTTGTCTTCTTCTTTTAATGTTTCATCTGAGTCATGGCGCAGCCTCGGTGTTTCAGTCGTTTGGAGTGCTTGAACGAAAACTGCAAAACGGAATAAAAACTGCAGCGTGGGCATACGCCCTGATTGTTGCCGGCGGATTTATATCGCAACCCCTTTACGTTTTCCTTTTTTATAAATAATTTGGAGCATAAAATGTCAGCAATATTAGACAGTAAAATTCCTAGCGGTTCGATTGATACGAAGTGGAAAGATCACAAGTTTCACATGAAGCTGGTAAATCCGGCCAACAAACGAAAGCACACCGTAATTGTGGTGGGCACAGGCCTTGCGGGCGCCTCCGCCGCATCTTCGCTTGGCGAGCTCGGATATAAGGTAAAGGCTTTTTGCGTACACGAATCTCCTCGGCGGGCACACTCGGTTGCGGCACAAGGTGGAATTAATGCGGCAAAAAATTATCAAAATGACGGCGATTCAATTTATCGGCTGTTTTATGACACGGTAAAGGGTGGCGACTTCCGCGCCAGAGAAGCCAACGTCTATCGATTGGCAGAAGCGTCAGTTAGTATTATCGATCAAGCGGTTGCACAAGGTGTTCCGTTGGCGCGCGAATATGGCGGCTTGCTTTCGAACCGGTCATTCGGAGGTGCGCAGGTTTCCCGCACTTTCTATGCCCGCGGACAGACCGGCCAACAATTATTGCTGGGTGCCTACTCTTCAATGATGAGGCAGGTTGATTTGGGTTCGGTTGAGCTAAATACCCGGAGAGAAATGTTAGACCTCGTCGTTATTGACGGCAAAGCTCGCGGAATAATTGTCCGGAATCTTTCAACGGGAGAGCTTGAATCACATATGGCCGACGCCGTTGTTGTCGCCTCGGGCGGCTATTCAAATGTTTTTTATCTTTCTACAAACGCAATGGCTTGTGCAGTAACGGCAACATGGAAAGCCCATAAAAAGGGGTCGTTTTTTGCGAATCCTTGTTTTACGCAGATTCATCCAACATGTATTCC
>JANOJH010000263.1:0-1167 GCA_031408135.1 Bdellovibrio sp.
CCGAGATTAAATTCTTTTCGTTGAAAGTAAGGCCTGACAACATCTGCAATAATACGTTTAGCGATAACATCCGGAATATCACCCTCTAAACCCTGCCCGACTTCAATGCGAATGCGTTTTTCATTCGGCGCGATCAGGAACAGCAAGCCTTTATCGGTTTTTTCATCGCCGAGCTTCCACTCATCAAATAACTTAATCGCAGCACTTTCAATCTCTTCACCTTGCAAGGACTTGGCTACATAAACCTGCAACTGCACGTTCTGCTGTTGCTTGAGAGTAAAGAGCGACTGTGTGAGCTGACGCTTTGTATTTTCGCTCAGCAGCCCGACTTCATCGATTACCGGACCTGTTAAGGTCGGAATTTCAAAGGAGTGCGCGAACACTCCCATTAGACAGGCTAGGACAAAATAGAGACTGAAGCCACGGCTCACCACTACTAGAATTTAACTTCTGGGGCTTTTTCGTTCTTCGTTTTTTCTTCAGCCGAAACATCCCATTGCGGCATCTTCTCAAATTTGAACATCAGAGAATTTGTCCAGCTAGTCGGCATGACCGTAACCAGGTTGTTGAAGCCCTTAATGGTGTCGATATAACGATTGCGTGCAACCGTGATTCTGTTTTCAGTGCCTTCGAGCTGGGCCTGAAGATCGCGGAAGCCGGCATCGGCCTTTAACTGCGGATAATTTTCAGAGATCGCCATCAATTTACCTAAAGCCATTGAAAGATCGCCCTGCGCTTTTCTGTAGCTTTCCAGTTTTTCAGGAGTGAGATTCTTAGGATCGACCGTCATTTGGGTAGCCCTTGCGCGGGCTTCGGTGACACCTGTTAAAGTTTCTTTTTCATGTTTAGCGTAGCCTGAAACCACGTTGACCAGGTTCGGAACCAAGTCAGCTCTGCGTTTATATTGATTGGTGATTTCTGCAAATGCCGCTTCGACTTCATTTTTTTGCTGAGGAATGGACTGAATTCCACAAGACGTTAAGAATAACAATGCGGCTAAGGACAATAACAAGTTTTTCATTGAAAACCTCCGAGTAGCGAGACTTTAACCAAATTGGCTGTGACGTTCAATGTCTGTCGTGTTAACGTTAAGATAATGCAGCTACGTATAACCGAAAATGATGATTTTATCACCTTAACCAAACCCTACGACATCAGAACCCACCA
>JANOJH010000648.1:0-1035 GCA_031408135.1 Bdellovibrio sp.
CGGATTCTAATGTCTTTAGCCTTGTTATTTTTTTGCGGAAGCCTGGCCGCTCAGAAGATCGAGAACGTAAAGGCCACCATCAACGGAGACGATATCATTATCACCTATGACTTATCCGGTAAGGAAGGGCAGGAGTTTAAAATCAATTTATACATCTCAAATAATAATTTTTCCAGGCCCTTAATTAAGGCCAGCGGGGATATTGGCAGCAAAATTACACCGGGCAAGGATAAGCGTGTGGTATGGAATGCAAAAAATGAATTGCCCGAATACAAGGGTGATTTGATCATTGAGGTTCGGGGGGAGGCTGGTATGGTGGCAACTTTAAAGCCATTGGCGTTTCTGTCCCCTGCTGGTGGAAGTATTAAAAGAGGGAAACTCATGAATATCAGTTGGACAGGCGGGACGCCCGGTGAGACGGTTGAACTTAGCCTGTTTAAGGGGGGAGAAGAAAAGGAAAAAATATCAGAGCAAAGCAACAATGGAGTTTATTCCTGGCAAGTCCCTAAAAAAACAAAGAGCGGGTCATACCAATTGAAATTAACTGGCAATTCTTCCGGCTTTGCCATGAGTACAAACTTTAAAATAAAGCCCAGAACCCCTTTCATTGTTAAGCTTTTGCCTTTTCTGGCAGTAGGAGCGGTGGCCTATGTAGTGTTAGGTGGTGAAAAGGCAAAAGACTTACCTGCACCTCCTGAACCTAATTAAAGTCTGTTAAGGTTATTACAGTACATTCAAAACTCAATATTGCCTAATACTCGAATTTTGATCGTTAACTTTGAATTTTTGAAGATTATGATAAAACGATTTCTTCTTTTTGTGTTTCTCAATTCGGCAGCCCTTGCCCTGCTTGCCCAAGACACATGGAGCACCAAGGCTTCTTTGAATGTAGCCCGATCAGGAGCGGTAGCAGGCGTGATTAATGGAAAAATGTACGTGGTGGGAGGAACCGCTTCGGGAGGCACAAGCCTGGAAGTATATGACCCAGCCACTAACATCTGGACGACACTGGCGAATATGCCTACCAACAGGGCT
>JANOJH010000651.1:0-1362 GCA_031408135.1 Bdellovibrio sp.
CCGACAGAAGAAAATAAAGTGTTTGAAAAGCAATACAAAACCCTTGCGCTGAGATGCATGTTTGGGATTATCAATGCAGCCAGGAACTCAGCTTAGAAATAGGCATGTCGATTCACACTATTTCTTTTCTACCAACATGCCGCCCTGCCCGTTCCGGCCCGCCTCCCGAAGTCGTACGGAGGACAGGCAGGCGGGCCCGATGGGGTTTTAAAGTTCCGGAGGAACGACATTTTGGTAGAAACACATTCGTACCATTAAATTCATAGCCCCATCGGGGCGAAATTTTAGTTGGAAATTTATACCTCGTCTTTTTGAAATGCACCCTAACCCTATCCTTCCCTTCGCAACACTTGCAAAGGCGGAGTTGTGATAACTTCTCGTGAATTAAAATATCCTATGAGAACAGTAAGGATCACAACTCCTGCGCCAATTAGCCCCAACTCTTTAGCATCGAATGAAAAGGTTATCTCAAAGAAAAATTTCGTGAGCACCCATCCAGAAGCGAGTGACAGAATGATTCCGGTTAAAGCAGAGAACAAGCCCAGATACGTATACTCGATCAATGTTATTTTTGTAAGTTGATTTGTACGAGCACCGATGGTACGCAGTAAAACATTTTCTTTAATGCGTACAAATTTACTGTTGAGTACCGCTCCAGCCAAAACTACCAGCCCTGTAATAATGCTAAACATGGCAAGGAAGCGAATTACTAAGGCAATCTTACTAAATAGGTCGTTCACTGTGCTTAGCACTAATCTCAAATCAATTAAGGAGACATTAGGATAGCTCACCACCAATTCCTGTTGGAATTTATTTGCTATAGTATTGTCATCGGCACGGGTTGCAGCCACCCATATTTGCGGGGCATTCTCCAACACACCTTTCGGGAAAACAAAAATGAAATTTGGAGGGTCTTTGGGCCAATCCACTTTTCTAATGCCACTGATGCGCGCCTTTATTGGAACACCTTGTACATCAAAAGTCAACGAATCACCAACTTCAACCTCAAGCGTTTCCTGAAATCCCTCAGAAATACTCACCCACACAGAATCTTTTTGCCCTGGCTTCCGGTTTTGCAACTCACCCTTAATCAACTCCTCTGACAGATGAAGGCTGTCGCGATAGGTGACACGATATTCCCGCGTTAGCGCCCAGTTTGGAATTTTATCTTCAGCATCGGTCTGTATAAATTCAATTGTCTTTCCCTTCACCTCACTTAACCTACACGTGATAATGGGCACCACTTGATTAACAGGAAGTTTATTGTCTTCAATCAATTTAACAACGCCCTCCTTTTGAGCAGGCTGAATATCAAACAAAATAGTATTGGATTGATTTTCCTCTCCCGTAAACTCCACCTGA
>JANOJH010000705.1:0-1049 GCA_031408135.1 Bdellovibrio sp.
ATGGTTCTCTATGTTGTCGTAGATTTTTGGCATTAAGGCAAAACTTTAGGAGTGTAATATACTAAAGCATGAGGAATTTGGCTCTTTTTGACAAATTTCCACGGTTGCAGTGCGGTGGACGGGATATGGTACGAATCGTTATTCGTAAGCCGTGTCCCAAGTTTTATTTTTTGTCTTCGACCCCACGTTATCCAAAGAAACGTTTACTTTTCCCCGTGGAGAATTTGAGCTAGTAAAGTGTCACCCGTTATTTTTTTCTTGTCTGCGGAAACGAAACGTTGTCGGCTTAGTCGTCATTGCCCACAGAGCAAGAAGGGCATTGGCGCTAACTATTAATACGCCTGCACACAGCAACAAATTTTTCCTTCACTCCGGAAAAACCAATCAGGAATTTTTCACTGCCATCTTTTAATCCTGTTTTCTTCTTTAATTCTTCGGGGCTAAGGGGATAGTTGCGTGTAGCTACGTTTGCTTTACCTTCTGGAAAATGTTGCCTGACAATTTTAGCATCGGGCTTGATCAGCACCTCTATTTCAAAAACTTTTCCGGGAAAATCAACAACCATACTTTCAGAAGTATAGAGGTGTGTATGCTGCTGTAGTTTTTTTATTGAGAACCGTTGGGCGATAAGTTTAAACGCCCCGGCTTTTAGCAGAGCTGCATTCGGCTCATATAGGTAATGAAGTGGATTTGAAAATTCAGCGGTGGCATTCTTTTCTTCCGATGCCAGAAAATCAAAGGACAAGGGAGCTTGGTTACGCGATGATTTCACATCAACGGCTTGAATAATAGGTTCTGTCAGATGACCTTTGCGACACAGAAATAGAACCTCTTTACATTCATTGTCAACGGCTACAACAAATACTTTTGCAACGTGCTTTAGTTCTTTGATTCCCTGCTGCAAATCAAGCATGGGCGAAGCCTTTACGAGCAGTGTTTCTGTTTTTTCAAAAATAACATCTTGCAGTAGGGTAATGTCAGGAACGCAGTCGGCAAGGCGAAAGATTTTTTGATTGCCTTTGCTTCTGCGAGATGGGTCGATGTAGATG
>JANOJH010000108.1:0-5755 GCA_031408135.1 Bdellovibrio sp.
CTGAAACCGGGCAGTACATTTTCCGAGTATTGGAGCTATAAGCTGCCGACTGAAACAAATCTTGCGCTGGTCAAATTGGAATTAGAGAAACTGATTAAAGACCCAGTCGTTAATATTAACACAACTAAAGACAGCGCCGAAGACTCCAATCGTGTGTTGAAATATTTTACTGATTATCTGGGGCTGGTGGCTCTGGTTGCGTTGGGGCTGTGTTTTCTGTGCGGCAGTTATCTGTTGCAATGGACGTTCATGAGCAAAAAGAAAACCATCGCGATTTATAAAACACTCGGGCTATCAGACGAACGGATTATTGCGATTTATTTTCTGCAGAATTTTCTTATTTCACTGGTAGCCTGCCTGTTGAGCGTTGCCGTTGTGCAAATGCTGGTGCCGTTTCTGCAGCAGTTATTGATTCAGAAATTCAATCTGCCGCTACCTCTCGTTTTCAGTTTTAAGGCGCTGCTCGTGACTTGTGCTATTGCGGTTTTTGGGCCCATGTTGATTATTATCCCTCAGATTTTACAGATCTTGAATTTGCGGCCCTTAATGTTGTTGCAGAATGTAAACACCACTGAGATCAAAAAGAAGACTTCTTATTTCGTGTGGTTGATTTCGGTTATTGCCGGCTTCTGGGTTTTGGCGGTCTGGCAGAGTAACTCATTGAAAATTGCAACGATTTTTACTGTCTCGCTGATTGGTCTCGTTCTGTTTTTTCAGGTGATGAACCGGTTGATTCTGATTGGGCTTGAAAAATTCAGCGGTCGCTTCGGCTGGCTGGTAAGATATTCAGTTAAGGGGTTAACCCGAAAGCAGGCCTCGGCCGCGTTGGTCTTTACAACAATGAGCCTTTCAACACTGGTGCTCAGCCTGCTGCCGCACGTGAAAAATTCAATCATAAACGAAATCAAACCGGAGTATTCCTCGAAGATCCCGTGTCTTTTTATGTTTGATATTCAGCCCGAGCAGGTTGATGGCCTGCGAAGCAAGGCAAAAAAAATACTGAATGAAGAATTGGTTTTAAGCCCGTTGGTCAGATCGCGGATCCTGAAAATTAACGAAAAAAATTACGAACGGGTTGTTGAATCCGGCGACCTCCAAACCCGGGAAGCCGAAGACGAGGCACGGTTCAGAAACCGCGGAATTAATCTGACGTACCGCAATCGCCTTCAGGACTCGGAATCAACAGTTGAAGGAGAGTTCTCCGGTCAGTATCTGGAGGGCGCGAAGCTGCCTCAGATCTCAATCGAAAAACGTTACTCTGAACGAATCGGCATAAAAGTCGGGGATATTTTGACGTTTGATGTTCAGGGGGTTGAACTCAAAGCTCAGGTAGGCTCATTGAGAAGAGTTCGTTGGACAAGTTTTCAACCCAATTTTTTTATTCTGTTTCCGGTTGGTGTGCTTGAAGAAGCGCCGCAGATTTTTCTGACGTCAATTTCGGGCCATCCAAAACAGCTGATCAGAGAATTTCAGAAAAGCGTGGCCACCCAGTATAAAAATGTTTCGATTATTGACCTGGCCCGAACAATCGAAAACTCGCTTAAATATATCGATCAAATGTCTTTAGCTCTGCAATTTATGGCGTGGCTGGCGGTGCTGGTGGGAATTCTGGTATTTATTGTGCTGCTTAATACGCAGATCAAGGAACGAATTCAAGAAATGAATTTGCTGCAGATCATGGGGGCAACCGGCCCGCAAATTCTTAAGATCGTTATGGTGCAGTTTCTGATCCTGATTACCGCATCAATTACATTCGGCGTGCTGCTTGGCCTTGCTATCGCGTGGATTATTATTACATTCTTTTTTGATATCCGTACGGTGTATGATTCTTATTATCTGGTGCTCTTGTGCCTGATCCTGCTGCCGATTTGCGGCGCAGCCCTTTTTGCGGGGCTGAGGCCGCTAAAAAAATTAAATCCCATGGATTTGATTAGACAGAATTAAGCAAACTCATTAGATTGCAAATATGATCACGCTTAAGCAGCAAATTGATATTGCAGTTCAGCTTTTAAACAAAAATGATGTCGTCGCGATGCCGACAGAAACCGTTTATGGGCTTGCGGCCAAAATTGATTCTGAAGTGGCCATTAAGAAAATTTTTTCAACTAAAGAGCGCCCCTTTTTTGATCCGCTGATTGTTCACGTGGCCTCGATCGAACAGGCGCGGGGCTGCACGTCTGAATGGAATGACGTCAGCGAATTTCTGGCAAAGACTTTCTGGCCGGGTCCGTTGACGCTGGTTTTGCCGAAAGCCGCGCATATTTCTGACATGATCACGGCTGGCCTTCCCAGCGTTGGCCTGCGTTGGCCGAAGCATCCGATAGCTCAGGAGCTCATTCAACGCACGGGTGTGCCGCTGGCGGCGCCCAGTGCCAATAAATTCGGCCGCACAAGCCCAACTAAATTTCAGCACGTAAAAGAAGAATTTTCCGATACGGTTTTTGTTATTGAAGGTGATCAAAGCGATATCGGAATCGAATCCACAGTGCTTTCGGTTAAAAAACCTCACGAGATTTACCGCTTGGCAATTCTACGAAAGGGCGCTGTTTTAAAATCAGAGTTGACCGCAAAACTTCAGGCTGCAGGCTTCAATTTTGAGTGGGATGATGCGATCGATAAGAAAGAATCTCCGGGCCATATGCAGCATCATTACATGCCCAGTATACCATTTATTGTTTGTCGGGATTCTACGCTGAAATTGTCTGAACTGACTGTGTTACTTAACCAGCGGCTGGCCGAACTGCCGGATATTATTGAAGGCGTAAAGATTATTAAACCAAAGTCAGTTATCAAAAAAATAGAATTTCTGAAACTTGCACAAAATCCGGCTCTGGCCGCACGCGAAGTGTACTCGCAACTGCGAGCGGCAAGTCTGCGCTCACCCGATGCACTGTGCTTTATTCAGACGCCGGCCCACAGCGGGGAATTGTGGGAAAGCGTGTTTGATAGACTTTACAAAGCGGCGTCTTTGATTTTAGACTAATGGAATGAATTCTATAAATCAGATTCTTACCAGCATCAGAGCAGCCTTCAGGGTTTTCAAATTTGTTACGGTTATTTCAGTTTACTTCATTTGTGCCTTTTACAATTACCTGACAACTTCCGACCCTGTTCAACGTCGCAATAAGCTGACGAAAAACGGCCAAATTACCGCAAAATGGATTTTGCGGGCATTCAATATTAAATTGATCTGCAATCAGAATATTCCTGATAACGAAGGATCGCTGATTGTCGGTAATCATCTCGGCTTTATCGACATCGTTTGTTTGATTGCATTAACCCACGGAGTTTTTATTACGTCGATGGAAATGAAACAAACTCCGTTTCTGGGCCAGATCTGCGACCTTGGCGGCTGTGCCTACGTCGATCGTAAAAATCGCCTAGGTATTCAGGATGAGCTAAAAGACATCGTTTCGGTATTGAAGCAGGGTTTCAGAGTTATGCTTTACGCCGAATCTGTCGCTTCAAATGGCGAGCAGGTATTGCCGTTTAAAAAAACCCTCATTACGTCTGCAGGACTTGCCGGAAAACCGATACGACCCTTCGTCTTCAACTATCGAGCCGTCAACGGAAATCCGGTTCGCTTTGATGATCGCGATTCGGTCTGCTGGTACGGCGATCAAAGTTTTATTTCCGCGATCTGGAAATCGTTGAAACTCAATTCATTGACTTGCGAAATTGAGTTCTTACCACTTGTACATTCAGCTCCTGATGAAGACCGCACGCTACTGGCCAACAAGATTCACGCCATGGTCAGCAGCAAATTCATTCCGTTCACAATCGATATGAATCCTGAAGAGCAGGTCCGGATGCAAACTGCAGTTACGGCTATTTAAATTGTAAAGCAGCCGTACTGGTTCAGGAATTTTTCAGAATTTCTTCAAGAAAATTATAATGAGATTTCGGGTGAGTTCCGGGTGCTTCCATCTGTGAAACGAGTACGGCGTCTTCTTTATTCACGCCTTGGTAAGTGATCAGGCGGTCGATGGCATTGCAGGATGAAACAATCAGGGCCAGAGGATCTGTTTGTTTTTCGAAGAGCTTACCGGGCCCCGAGCCGTCGATCAGCTCTTCGTGTTGTTCGATGATGTTGATAACGGCTTCATCGAAATGCTTTTTGTTACGAACTTTTTGTGCGCCGGTAGCGGGATGTCCTAAATAAAAAGAAACTTCGAGCGGCCGCATTTTTTTGACCGCCTTGGTATAGTCGATCGTGCTTTCGAAATGCCCGAAATCGTGGAGCAACGCCCCCATGGTCAGCAACTGCGTTTGCTTCGAGTCTGTTATACCGAGTTTGTTGGCTAAAGCGATGGACAGAGTTGCAACGGCAATACTATGATGGGAAATTTTCTGATCGATGGAATTTTCAACAATATTAATGTTCATGATCGAACTAAGCGCTTGATCATTACTCAGAATAAAATCCACGTATTTTCCGGCGGCTTCCTTGGCAAGGTTGTAGGATTGCACGTTGTCGATATCTTCGAAAACTTCTTCGGTTTTGGATTGCTGGTCGCCCTGAATTATTTCTACACGGGTCTGGATATCAACGTTCGACTTGTTGTCGTAAGCAATATTGATATTACTATCGAGATAATCAATGTAGTTGGCTTCTTCGTCCGTAATAATGAACATCTTCCGAAGTTTTTTATCTTTCAGTTTCTTTAGGCGGTTGCCCTCGAAGGAATCGCCTTTTTTCAGATAAAGCACCATCTTGTCGTTGATTTTGATATACGCATCGAAACTGATTTTCTGGTCGCCACGAAGGGTGGCAACGCGGATTGAGATATAATTCATTGCCCTCCACATGGATGATTGTTAAAATTCTGTCATGAAGCTCAGTACTGAAATTTTAAATGAATTTATTCTTGAATCAAAGACTATTATCAAAATGTCTACCAACCTGTTAGAGAAGGTCGAGGGCGAAATGGTCCAGGCCCCAAAGCTCCAAGACTATGGCAACTATGTTGATCGAATTATGGGTGGCGCAAAAAGTATTGCAGTGATGGCCTCACCCGGCCATGCGGTAAATCTCGTATCGGATTACGCAGCTCTTTGTAAAATCGTCGGCTATAAGGCTTCGCAGATAAATAATAACGAACAATTTTATGACATTTGTGTGGCCTTGCTCCAGGATGCAACCGAGAACCTCGAAAGCCTACTCGACAATCTCGATAAAAGTCCTGAAGATCTTAAAGCTACGATTTCCAGCACTTTTTTAGATCGGTTGCGCTGGGTCTCTAAAAAATTCAGCAGCGAATATCACTCAAGCGTGGGTTCGGCCGGCGCTGGTGGAAAAAGTCTCGAACAAAACGAAATCGATAACCTCATGAAAAAAATGGGTTTTTAAGAAACTTCATGCATTAAGGTGTTCCTCTGAATAATAAGTGGGTTAATTTTTAGAGTTAATCGTACCGGTTTCCAATTCTACGAACAGTACAGAGCCTTCCGCCGATTGCGAGCCTATGCCCAAAGTATCTGCCAGTCAGAGGTTGATAAGCCACTAAACCTCTTTTTATGCCTCTTTTTCTGGTATTTAATTTCTCCCAACGCTTCCTTTTCATTAAGTTGGATATAGTTTCTGATAATTTTGTAGGATTTCCAACCCTTCACGACTCTTGAAAAAGGCCGGTACTTCCAAAGCTTGTTGGGGGTATCGGTCACCTTTTGATTTGGGTTCGCTTTCTTCGTTACCTTTGTCATACGTTTTAGCATGGGTTTTTCAACAGCTTGAGCGCCACTTAATAGGCCCGCT
>JANOJH010000765.1:0-1113 GCA_031408135.1 Bdellovibrio sp.
CAAGAGTTCGATCTTTATCGACAGCATGGTATTGCCACGCATCATGCTTCCGCTGGATGATAGAGTTATTGTTGGTGAAACCTATCAACGCAATCTTTATTCTTACCGCGATACAAATGGTGATGGCAAAGCAGACGAAAAAATCCTACTACTCGAAGACACAGTGCGTGACAATCGCAACCTTGAACATCAGGATGCCAACATGATTTGGAGTATGGACAATTGGTTGTACGTCACCAACAAAGCATTTCGTTATCGGTTTACCAATAATGTATTTGTTCGCGACACATTACCAGAACCTGCAGTTGGTCAATGGGGACTTACACAAGATGCAACTGGAAGATTGTTCTTTTCACGCGCTGGTGCGGAAGTTCCAGCGTTAGGTTTCCAGCAACATCCTGCTTATGGAGGATTAGAGATGGAAGGAAAGTATGACGAATCGTTTCTGGAACCTTGGCCCATCGTTGGTACATTGGATGCACAAGGTGGTCCGAGAAGAATCCGCGAAGGCGATAGTACGCTTAATAAATTCACAGGCGTAGCAGGTCAGGAAATTTATCTGGGTGATAAGATCCTCCCGCTTATGGCGATCTATTTATCCCAGAACCTGTTGGTCGATTGGTTAGGCGTGCAAAGGTGAATCATGTCGATGGAAAGATTGTGTTGGAGAATCCCTATCATCAAACAGAATTTCTGGCTTCGACTGATCCTTTGTTCAGACCAGTTGGTGCTGCCACCGGACCAGATGGATGTTTGTATATCGTTGACATGTATCGCGGCATCATTCAGGAAGGCAATTGGGTAGGTGAAGGAAGTTATCTTCGTGGTGTGGTGAAAGAAAAAGGCTACGATAAGTTTGTAGGCCGGGGAAGAATCTATAGAATCGTTCACGAAGACATGAAGCCCGGTGAAAGACCTGAGTTGTTAAATAAAACTTCTTCTGAACTTCTCGAATATCTCGGACACCCCAATGGATGGTGGCGAATGACAGCACAAAAACTGATCGTATTGAAAGGTGATAAGTCAGTCGTTGCTGATTTAATCAAGACGATTGAAGGAAATGAATCATGGTTTGCAAAGCTGATTCATCCCGACAAGGATTTTGCCCTGGAG
>JANOJH010000781.1:0-1306 GCA_031408135.1 Bdellovibrio sp.
AAAACGGGCCGCTCGTCTGAGGCGGAGTTTTAGTGGATGTTGAGCATTGGCCAACCGCTTTCGCACTCAGTGGAATGGCAAGCAGGGCTGCGGTCGAGAGGGCTCCGTTTTTTAGTAAGTTTCTTCTGTTCATAAAATTTCCTTTTCTTTGATGGTTTATTTAATAGAATGATTTAGTGCTCCCTTAATGATAGTAGTACGTTGAAACAATTCATAAATATAATGAATTGTTCATTGATATATGATAACAAATATTAATGATTAACCAAACCGACCTCAAATACTTTTTAGAACTTTCCCGCACCTTACACGTCTCAAGAGCGGCCGAACGCCTTGGAATGACCCAGCCTGCGCTTAGCCACTGCTTAAAACGCATCGAGCAGGAAACCAAGCTTGCTTTGTTCATACGCACCAAAAAAGGCCTGTTCCTAACCGATGCCGGCCGCCGCCTCGCCGACCGTGCCGAAGAACTTATTCAAAAGTGGGACGATGTGCTGCTCGCCGCACAGAACGAAGTACAAAAAGTGGCTGGGCTTATTCGATTTGGCTGTCATTCCGCAGTAGCGCAGTACACGTTACCGCTTTTCCTTGCCGAATTTCTGAAGCAGTATCCCGAACTCACACTACAGCTTTCGCATGGGTTATCGCGCCACATGGCCGAAGACGTTATCAGCCAAAAGCTCGATGCCGCCTTCGTGGTAAATCCGGTTCCGCACCTTGATCTCATCATTAAAGAAATTTCGCGCGATCGGGTTACCATCTGGAAAGCGAAGAATTGCGTTAATCGGGATGTACTGATAGTCGAGCCCAGTCTTTTGCAGACGCAGGAATTGCAGCGCAAATTGCAGAAGAAAAATAATCCATTTTCGCGAATTATTGAGTCTTCCAGCCTTGAGGTGATTGCTCAGTTGGTAATTAACGGGGTTGGTTGCGGGATTTTGCCAGAGCGGGTGGTTAAAGCTTTTGGTGAGCATCAGATTCAGGCGTTAAAAGATGCGCCGGAGTTTCACGATCGGATGTGTTTGGTTTATAAATCCGAGTTCAGAAAATCTCGGCGTGGGCAAGCGTTGATTGAAACGGTGAGTGCGAAGTTGAGTTAAGAATTATCACTTTCATGCAGCTACTATCGAAGAACTTTTGTATCGTGGCGTTCCGCTTGAGTCTTCTGGTCTTCGTTTCTCGAGTACACGTTCGATGAATATACGTCTCTGTCCTTGAAATTTACCGGTAGCCCCGTGTCCTGTCGTCTCTCCTTTGGGCGAGAACCCAATGCTATTATTTCACGGTCCGCATCTTAAAAACGATA
>JANOJH010000803.1:0-2270 GCA_031408135.1 Bdellovibrio sp.
TTCCGCAGCAATAGAGAATTTTTATAAAGCGATTTTCCTGCATCCGGTTCAGGCTGAAGCCGGTAAAGTTACACCAAGCGCCGCAGTCCGTGTTCAGGGCACCTCGGTCCGCACCAAAAAGGGTGTGGTAAATATTCCTTATACGGCTAATACCTGCGTGGTGGCCGGCTATATCGGTGCCTACGGCACTGTGACCAATGTCAGCGGTGCAAATCGCAGCGGTTGTTCGGTTGACCTTGCCGTTGCTACTTACAAATCAAATGAAAATCTAAAATTCGTTCAGGAAGCCAACGATACCTGCGCCGCTGAAAAATCCACGCTAATTGCCTGTAATCCGATTATTTACGGATTTCCGGCAGGTAAACCCGCGTGTATTGATCGCACCTCTGCCGAGTACCAGCATGCTACGCATTTTAAAAGCCCGGCCAATAAAGAAACCTGCGATGGTAAAAGTAAACTTGCAAGTACCGATGAAATTATTCAGTTCAATGAAAAAGATTACGCAAATGTTCAGCCGCGTGAAAAACAGATCGCCGCTATTGAAGCCGATCAGAAAAAAGACGACTACGCACTGACTCAGTCTTACATCAAGGGCGTTATCACCAAGCGGGATCCATTAATGATTGCCATGCTTGAAAAAGGCGAATGGAATCTCGGGCTCGATGAAGAGCTGGTCAGAATTCAGTCGCAGTTTGAGCAGGAAATCGAGAGAGCCATCAAGACCTGCGAGAACGACATTACCGGCAAACACGAACCGAATCAGAAGCTGGCCTGTGATCAGTTGCACCGTCGCTGGCTATTTACCGAAAGAGCCATTGCCACCTTGCGCGATAAAGCCTGTGTTAAGCCTGCTCTCTACGTTGGAACTTATGCGGCCGGAGAATCTTCGTATGCCGATTCCGCTAAAGACAAAACCGCACTGAACAAAAAAACCATTGATGCCAAAGGTACCGCGCTTTGCGAATGCCCGGGGGCAGGTAAAGTCGATTTTGCCCAGAGCTGTCTGCTTGCGGCAGTGGTTGAACCTGCACCGGTTCCCGCACCAGAACCCGCATCTACTGATGTTACCGTTGCACCGAAGTGTGATAAGCCGCAGGGGATTGCCGGCTTCGACTACGAAAAATGTAAATGCGAAGACGGTAAAAAAATAAAACAGGTAAACGGAGATGCTTCGGCTTACGAGTGCGAGGGTACGAATTGGCTACCCTGGGTGCTGGGCGGGCTTGGTATTCTTGCGTTAATTGCTATTTTTAATAAAACAAAAAAACCGCCGCAACAGCAAACGCCACTGCCGGCGGCCGTTCCACCGGCACCTTTGTGCCCGGCACCGAAAGTTGGAATCCCGCCGAATTGTGCGTGCCCGTCGGCTCCGACCTTCTGTACATTGCCGCAAAAAATCTACGATACCAATACCTGTCAGTGTACAAACCGCCCAGGCCCTGCGATCTGTCCGAATAATTCGGAAGCCCCGATGGGTAATCTTTCTCAATGTCCGAAGTGTGCGGATGGTTCATATAAGACAACAACCGGTTGTCCGTCAGAAGGCGGCTCCGGAAATAATACATGTACAAACCCGCCTTGCAGTGGCGGATTACCCGGAACAGGACAGTAGGAGAAACTATGAGAATACTCAAATGGATAATGGTCTGGACCTCTACTTTGACAATGTTGGCAAGCCCGGTCGCTATGGGGCAGGAAGCCGATCGCGTTTCTAAAAAGCAGATGCAGGCGGTGATGGATTATCTGGGCCTTAATAAACAGATGACTCTGGGTGAGTTCTACAAAAGGAATAAACATCTTTATCCTGAGCGTATTCAAAAGGACATTGAACCGCTGTTCATGAGTTTCAAAAATCAGTTGATGCCAACGGTTGAAGTGCTTTCTTCTAAGAACTCTGCCGGTGAAGAGGTCGCAACCCTTCGACTGACTCAAGGTAAAGAACTGATCAACTTGCAATGGTATGGCCAAAAAGAAAAAATGCTGAAGTTTCAGAATACAAACTTAAGCGAAATCGACGTTATTAATTTCAACGACATGTTTACACGGGTTATTGCCGGCGATGAAACGTTCCGTAAACAAATTGAAAAGAATTCTGTAAATGACAAAGTAAAAACGCACAATTTTTCAAAAGTTACAAAATATCCGGATCTTACAAAAGCGGAATGGAATTCGATGTCTGCGCAAGACAAAGCAAATTACATCGTAACTATGCGTGGCCTCTGGCAGGATGCGCGTTCTGTATTAAGAGCAAAAAACGCAGTTAAAAAAGG
>JANOJH010000284.1:0-1856 GCA_031408135.1 Bdellovibrio sp.
GAAACTTTCAGGTAATCATCGAGATACCCGATAAGCCCGAAACCCCAAGTGATCAGAACCGAACCGACCACCAGCGGATTTTTGATATCAATCCAAAGCACAAGCGGCACCAGCGTACTGAGCAAAATCAACCAGCCACCCATGGTGGGAGTGCCGGCCTTTTTCTTATGAGTCTGCGGCCCGTCTTCGCGAATGGATTGGCCAAAATGTTTTAGCTTCAGACTGTTAATAAAATGCGGGCCCCAGATTATGCATAATGCAAAACCGGTAAAAAAAGAAATAAAAGTGCGAACTGTAATGTAACGAAATACATTCAAGACCGAGAATTGATCGGCCATAGAATAGAGCCATTGATATACCATTCAGAAGGAATAGCACATTTGTTTACTAATTTTCAAGAAAATTTTACTAAATATCTGAAATCATTGAAAAATATTGCTTTTTAATTAACCTTACCTTAATTTCGTTTCATGAAAAAATTCACAACCGGCCGTTCAAAAAAAGAATTATCCGATTTTTCACTCGGACAAACCAAAACCGAATACTCCGAAAGCTATAATCCGAACCTGCTCGACGCCTTCGATAACAAAAATCCGAAGCAAATTGCTTGGACCACCTTCGTTTGCGCCGAATTTACCTCACTCTGCCCGAAAACCGGTCAGCCCGACTTTGCCAAAATTTTTATCAACTACATTGCCGGCACCAAAATGGTTGAAAGTAAATCACTGAAACTCTATCTTCACAGCTTCCGCAACCACGGAGACTTCCATGAGGACTGCATTCAGACCATCTGCAACGATCTGGTAAAACTATTAAAACCCAACTACATCGAAGTTGTGGGTGAATTCACCCCGCGCGGCGGAATTGCCATTTACCCCTACTGCTCTTACGCGGCACCGGTTCAGGATTTTCAGGAAATCTACGTTGAACGACTGGTGGCTTATGCGCCGGGAAAATATTCGATGGCTCTAAACAGAGTTTATTAAAAAAAGAAGGGAGAGAAAATGAAAACAACTTACGGTACAATGTACTACGTCGATAACATGCAAGAAGCCGTTGCCTATTACAAGAAAACTATCGGTGCGACCGCAGGCTACGAAAGCGACGACTGGACTGAATTTGACCTTGGCGGCCACAAGCTTTGCCTCCATTCAAAAAAACCGGGCGAAAAGTACGATGCTAACGGTGTTCTTATTCTTAATCAGGACGGCATTAAAGCGCTTTATGAACGAATGAAGGGCGACAAACTTAATGTTTTCGGATTACACGAGATTCATCCTACGGCTTGGGTTTTTCATATGAAAGATTCTAGCCTTAATGAGATTAGCTTTCACGGCACGCCTTAAGGCGCGGTAAACGTATATCTACCATAATATAGTTGATATCAACTATATTATGGTAGATACTTTAAAAATGCTTGAAGGAATATTCGGAAACAAATCAACTGAAAAAGTACTGCTCCATATCTTCCATTATGGAGAATCCCATGCTGCTGCCATAGCGAGTGATTTCAAGACAGCCGCAACCCCCATCATACAACAACTAAATCGCCTGGAAACTGCCGGCATACTCGTTTCTAAGGTCGTCGGACGGTCGCGCCTATATACCTTCAATCTCAAGTCACCCTTCGTTAAACCCATCAAAGAAATCATCGGTATCGTCTATGAATCTATCCCACTAAAAGAACGCCAAATGATTTTTGCCACCCGCCGTCGACCACGGCGAAAAGGTAAGCCGGTTCTGTGAAAGAACCTAATTGGCAAACTTGTTCTGAAGAACAGGTTTGGAAATTCGTAGGATGGCACCTAGCCAAAAATGGTATCGAAACCATTTTGGTGGGCGGTGCTGTTGCCGCC
>JANOJH010000014.1:0-3033 GCA_031408135.1 Bdellovibrio sp.
CAACTGTCCAACTTACGCTTGTTGGAACGGGCAGAGTTATCAGAATCCGCTTAATTGTCCTCCGGCGACACCGGTTGCACCTGCAAGTTCAGGAACGAGAAAATAGTCATGATGTCGTCGATTACGCCGCAGAATGAAAAAGAAAGACAACCGCAGGTCACTCCAAAGAGGTACAGGGGCGGCACGGTTTTCAAAAGGTCTGATTATTTTGTTGATGATCGGGTTGAATTCCGAAGCGGTTCGCAGAACCGTTCGGGTTTTAAACTGGCGATGTGGTCTTGGATGTCGGCTTTTATCGACGGGTTAATTCTGGTCTCAATCAGCTGTTTTGCCATGATTTTGTTTTCGTTCTTAATGCGCACGCCGGCCCGGGATGTTCTGAAATTTATTTCGATCGAACCCAATATTACAAAAATGTTTTTTTGTTCTTTTTTATTCAGTTTCTGGGCGTACCTCGTGATGATGCGCATTTTTATGGGGGCTTCTCTAGGCGAATGGACGTGCCAACTACGCCTCGGCCAACCGGTTCAAAGGATAAAAACCAGCTATTATCTCAGGGTTATTGCACGTACAACTTTAATTTTACTTACCGGCATCATAACAATTCCGGTTTTGTCTTTGATTTTGAAACGCGACCTCATGGGCGAACTTACCGGAGTTCGGGTTTATTCATTAGTGTAGTTTTCTAAAAGCATACAAATTTCGAAATGCTCAGTTTGAGGAAATTGATCAACAATAATTATGTTACATAATTTAAAGTTATCTTTCAGTTTCAACAGATCATCGGTCATCGATTCCGGAAAACACGAGACGTAAATTAAATGCTTCGGATTAATTTTCAATATTTCATGAGTAAAGTTTTTCAGTCCTGAACGTGCCGGGTTAACAAAGATCAATTGATGTTCTTCCGTTTTTACTTGTTGTCGATGGAAATCACCAATATTAACCTGTAGATTTTTTTCAAGCCCGTGAGTCATGGCATTGGTTGCCAGTTGTTGTGCGGCCGTTTTATTGATCTCGTAGGTAGCAACCTTAAATCCGGCCTTTAAAAAGCCCAGCGTAAATTGTCCGATACCGGGTCCGAATTCGAGTACACTGGTGTTTTCTTTCAATTCGGAAGTCCAGCGAAGAACCTGCGAAACCATTGCCCCGCCGCTTAACCATGAAGGTTGCGTAAAATCTGAAATCAGACAATTGAGCTGCACATCTTTTCCGGTGTGATCTTTGGTTTTCATCCAGTTATGCGCAACCGGATCTTTAAGCTTGAGCAAACTATTTTCACGCACGAGTTGTTTGCCTTTTTGGCCGATTTCAACAATAAAACCCTGTTCGAGGAGTTCAGACAGAACTTTCTGATCAACGAGCAAGTGTTTGATATCTAAATTGGAAAAATCAAGCCAGCAGCCTTTTAATCCGGTTGGGCCGACGCGCAGTCGGACACTGCCTTTTTTAATCTTAAATCGAATTTTAAGAAATTCCGAATAAGCATTTTGCAGTTCGGGGTTCATTTGCAGGCATTCGTCGATTTGCATCAGCTTTTTAGAGGTGTCATAGAATCCGGCGGTTTGCCGGTCGGTTTTTTCATCGAATTCGAGCGTAAAATCCACACGGTTTCTTAAACCCTGTTCGCCACAGCTTAAAAACTGAATTTCGGCCTCACTTTGTAGATTTTTTTCATTCAAAAGAGCTTTTAAGCGCCTGATTTTGTTCGTTATCTGATCAGAATAGGGAATGCCCCAGCTGCTGCAGCCACTGCAACTTGGCGAGTATGTACACATTGACAAGTTTATTCCCCCTCCGTAAAAAGTGTGTATGAAAAAATATATCATTTTATTGACGTCTTTTGTATCGTTAATCGCGCAGGCGCAGGTTTCCGGCTACATTGAACCGGCACAAAGTCTGTTGTCGGAGCAAAAGCAAATCACTTTTGTCGGCACACGTTCCGGCGAAGGTTATTTCAGTCAAGACGGCAAAAAGATGATCTATCAGTCGGAGCGTGACGCCGCTAACCCGTTTTATCAGATGTTCCTACTCGATCTGCAGACCGGCAAAAGTACCCGGATTTCAACCGGTGAAGGAATGACCACTTGCGGATGGATTCATCCAAATCTGAAAAAAGCAATGTGGTCTTCAACTCATCTTGATAAAAAATTCAAAGACAAAGTAAAAGCCGAATTTGAAGAGCGGGCAAAGCCGGTCAAAAAGCGCTACTCTTGGAACTACGATGATCAATATGAAATTTTTGAATCCGACCTGAACGGAAAAAACATCAGACAGTTAACCAAAGAGCCGGGCTACGATGCCGAAGGATCCTATTCGCCGAATGGTAAGCTCATCGCGTTTGCGTCCAATCGTTCGCAGTATAAAGATAAGTTTTCCGATGATGAAAAGAAATTTCTCGATAACGATGCTTCTTATACAATGGAAATTTATATCATGAACGCCGATGGCTCAAACGTAAAACGTCTGACTAAAAGTCCGGGTTACGACGGCGGGCCGTTTTTCAGTGCTGACGGTAAAAAATTAACGTGGCGGCGGTTTACCCCGGATGGCTCACGGGCTGAAATTTTCACCATGAATATTGATGGCACAGACCAGAAAAAAATAACCGAACTGGCTGCACTTTCGTGGGCTCCGTTTTTTCATCCTTCAGGGAAATACATTATTTTTGCAACTTCGGTTCTGGGTTATGCCAACTTCGAACTCTTCATTGTTGACAGCGAAGGTCTCGGAAAACCAATCCGTGTTACAACGACAGAAGGGTTCGATGGACTGCCGACTTTCTCGCCGAACGGTAAGCAGCTTTCATGGACTCACCGGAATGAAAAAGGCGAAAGTCAGATCTACACCGCAAACTGGAATCATGAACAAGCGCTTAAGCTGATTGATGAAAACCCGCTGAATAATAAAACTAATTTCATTTTCGCAAATGAACCAAGCGAGCAAGACACTCGCAAGATTATTAACTACCTCGCGACAGAAACGATGGCCGGACGAATGAGCGGGTCAGAAGAAGAAAAAATTTATAGCCGC
>JANOJH010000025.1:0-1427 GCA_031408135.1 Bdellovibrio sp.
GAAATAAAATGCCCTATTTACTTTTTCCTTGGAAGGAAGGATTACCAAACTTATTTTAAACTGACAGAAGATTACTACAATGCGTTAAAGGTCGAAAAAAAAAGGTTATTTTGGTTTAGTGATTCGGGGCATAACCTGAACATAACCGAGCCAACGAAATTACAAGAGATAATTATAAATGAAATATTGTTTGAATTGGGTAAGTGAAACTCAACCTCTAAATTCTAACGCATGAAAAAAATCGGAATCCTCCATGGCATGGAACGCTCCTTTCCGGAAGCCTTTGTTGAATACATCAATAAAATGGGATTGAAAAACATCAAAGCGGAGCCAGTGATCATTGATATGGTTTCGCAAGCCGAGCCAACGGAATATGCCGTTATCATCGACCGCATTTCTCAGGATGTTCCTTTTTATCGGGCTTATTTAAAAAATGCGGCCATGTCAGGTACAGCCGTCATCAACAATCCATTTTGGTGGAGCGCGGATGAAAAGTTTTTCAACAATGCTTTGGCCGTCAACCTCGGAGTGCCCGTTCCCAAAACGGTTCTCCTTCCGTCTCATGAGCGGCCTACGGATACAAGCGATTCATCCTTTAGCAATTTGAAATTCCCGTTGAGTTGGGAGAAAATTTTTGCCCACATCGGTTGGCCAGCATACATGAAACCTCATGCTGGTGGCGGGTGGAAGAGCGTGTATAAGCTAAACAACCAGGATGATTTTTTTAAGGCATATAGCGAAACTGCTCAGCTGGTGATGATGCTTCAGGAAGAAATTATTTTTGAGGATTATTTTCGCTGCTATTGCCTTGATAGAAAGTATGTGCGCATCATGCAATACGAACCCCGCAATCCACACCACTTGCGATATCAAAGTAGCAATGGCCCCGCCTCAGAAAAGCTGTTGAAGACAGTACATAACTATGTTCTTGATCTGTGCAATGCGCTAGGCTATGATTTTAACACCGTAGAAATGGCTGTAAGAGATGGAGTTCCCTACGCAATTGATTTTTGCAACCCAGCTCCCGATGCCGATTTTAAATCGGTTGGCCAGGAAAATTTTGATTGGGTAGTAGAACATGCTTCTAAGATGGCGATTGAAAAAGCACAATCTCAAAAGCCAGGAAAAGATAATCTAACATGGGGAACATTTGTCAGAAATTCAATTGCAGCCGCTCACAGCGCATCAATCAAATCAAAGCCAGAAGCAAAAGTCAAGGTTGAAAAGAAAAGCAAATCAACGTCCAAGAAATAGTATTTGCATTATGCACAGCATCAGAACCATAACGTTTTTTTTCCTGCCTTTATTAGTTTGCTGCAAGTCTGATCCTGTGCAGATCAACGATCAAACTAAATCTGAACCACGGCAAATTCATAAAAGCCCTGGAAATATTCAAGATGACCTCACCTCATTGAATTCGCCTCTTC
>JANOJH010000288.1:0-4415 GCA_031408135.1 Bdellovibrio sp.
CGGTTAAGACCGTCACCACCCCGAAAACCAGAGTGCCCCACGCAATATCCATCATGGCAAATTGCAAAGGATAGTTCTTTAATACTGCCAGATTGGTCATATCAAAAACACCGTAAACAATAAAACCCAGCAGAGCGCCCCACAAAAAGGGCCATAAAATCGAAGCTTCTGCGGCCACTTTAGGTAAAACAAAAATCACAACTCCGAGCGCCATCAGCACATAGACCAGCACCGCCGGAAAATAGGCCAGGTTAAAATGGCCATTTTCAATCCGCCCGATGTCGGCAAGCTGGCGCAGATTGAAATCTTTAACGACGAAGCCCAACCACAAAAAATCCAAAATCAAAAGCGAAACAAAGGCCACCGAAAAATTTTTGAAAAATTCCATTTTGAGTCTCCTGCTTTTTTAAAGTCTAAGCTGCAAATATCAGGCTGTCATCATTACATCTGTTTCATTCTGAGAAAAACTAAATTATCAGTGTTTATCTTCCGAAACGTCATACTACCGGAGTACTATCATGTCGCAACCAAAAAGCCAGTCGCTGATGTTCAGAGGAATTTATGAATTCGAAGATCCTTCAGCCTCGCTGATTGCCGCAAAAATTCCGGCCTCAGGTACCGTTGATCTTTATGCAGATACCGTTGTGGTGGTTAAACCGAATCAAGGTGCACTGTTCATTTACAAAGGCCAGATCGCAGACCAAATGAAATCCGGAACTTTTCAGATCACCACGCAAAACGTGCCATTTCTTACAAAGCTAGCCAGCTGGAAATTCGGTTTTGAATCGCCTTTGCGCTGCGAACTTATCTTTTTTGCATTTCAGGTTATCACTTCAAGACGTTGGGGCACTCCACGCCCGATTCTTGTTAAATTTGACAATTTTCCTACGCCGGTGCCGATCCGTGCCTTCGGTAATTTCAACATCCGGCTGACCGATCCGTTGAAGTTTTTTTCGACTTTGTTCGGAACACGCTCAACCTATTCAGTTGCAGAGGTCGATGAATTTGTGCAGGGGCAGATTGCCGAACTGCTTCCGGATGTTTTTAAAGGCACCGGAAATCTCGAACAACTCAGCACGGCGTTTGAAGATTACTCGCGCCGGATCGAAGTGTTGCTGAACCGCAAACTGGCCGAATTCGGCTTTACGGTTAGCCATCTGCAGGTGCTTTCAGCCTTGCCTTCAAAAGAAATCATCGAAGCTCTTGAAGCAAAATCAGCGATTCAGATCATTGGATCGCAGAAAGAATATCTTTTGTACAAAGCGGCAAACAGCCTGGCCGCTGCCGAAAACGGCACCGCCAATGATCCCTTGCAGATGATGATGGGTCTGATGCTCGGTAAAGGTCTTATCGGAAATGACTATCACGAAAAAGAAAGCAAATTTGTAAATGCACCGGGTGGGCATTGCATCCACTGCGGCACCGGACTTGTTGCCAAGGCAAATTTCTGTTCTGGCTGCGGAAAGAAGGTTTAGGTGAACCATGAGCTTTGAACTCGTCTGCGAATCCTGCGGCGCTTTAAGCGGACCTTCCGTTGGCGTCTGTCCATTTTGTAAATCGGTCTTGAGCCGGCCCGACTCTGAAATTACCGGACAAGACTCATTGCTCGAGATGTATAATTCCGGCAGAATCGACATCAGCCTGAATCTGGCCAGCAAAATTTTTGTTGATAATCCAAAAGCCAAACAGGATCTTGCATTTTTAATGTTGTACGTAAAAATTCTAGTCGAAACCGAAGGCCCGAGCAGTCTGATTAACAGTCTGTTAACCGAAGGTCTGCTGATCAGCCCGAAAAATGAGGAGCTGCACGATTACCTTGAAATAATGCAGGCTAAACTGAGTCTGAAAAAAGGCAGTTCAGATCAGGGCGAGCAAATGCTGAAAAATATTCTGCGTCGCTCGCCGGATAATGTCCACGCTCTGTTTCTGCTTGGCGCCCACATGTACTGGATCGACAATTCACCGACAACTTCAATTTTTTATCTCGAGCGCTGTGTTCGGCTGGCCCCGAATTTTCTGCGCGCGTGGGGTTGTCTTTCACTGGTCTACAAGGCACTGGGAAATTTACAACTGAGTCAGAGCGCGCTGCGCAAATGCATTGATCTTGAAGCCAATCCAAACATGAAACATTTTTTTAAAAACGAACTCAGCAAAATAAATTAGTGTGGTAAAAATATGAGTCAAGCCCTTAAAAAAATTGAACCGGTCCTGCTCGATGCCGAAACTACTTCCGGTCTGCACGCTGTTGCTGCCCCGCAAGACATCGAGGCCAATCGAATCGAAACCCTGACCAGCCCGCTGGAACTGGATCAGCCCAAAGAGGTGCTGATCATTTTCTCGGTACTCTTTATTGTTGCGATTACGTGCCTGTTCAGTTTCTTTCTGTATTAGTATTTCAGCAGCTATTAGTATTTCAGCAAGAAGCGCAGAATCTTACTTCCACACTGGTAATCCATTGCATAGCCCGAATTTTCTCCGAGATACACCGGCGACTCCAGCGGTTTGCAACCCTTTTCCGACTTAAAACGCAGTCGTGCCGGAGTCAGCATTGTTTGAATTTTTCCGTCGCGCGAGTAAACCGGCACCACCATGCGCAGACCGCGCTCAAGTCCGCTCTGCTCGGTCGTGAACAAGGCAGGTAATTTTTTACCGGCATCATTGCGGTCGATAATCGTAATCGGGAACAACAACTCAACAAATGTGGTGTCGCCGAAGAACGAATAACGATTTAAACTTCGGCTTACAACCTGTTCAGAATTCAGATCATGGTATTCCAGTTCACTGTTGGTAATCAGAAATACGCCTTTGCGATCTTTCGACTGAAAACCCGACTTCACAAGCAAAGCGCTGTCCTGAATATTTCGCTGTGATGAAATCATCTTGTCGAAAATCTGACGTTGTTCCAGATCAATCAAAGTTACACGCTGGCGTTGGCCCGAATCAAGGCCGTACCACATTGTACCCTGATATTCACTGGCTTCTGAACTGAGATTCAGAATTTTGTCGGCAAACGTATCCACAAGGTTGCGATAACCGATGCTGCCTGCCAGATTCTGCATCTTCACCTGTGAACTGATAACACCGTTCATCACGTTCGCAATCGAGAACTCATTAATGTACGACGGCTTAGTTTCAGTACCGAGATTTTTGGCAATCAGCACCGTCAGCAGACCTTTCTGGGCCTGCGTCTGATTCGATTGCACGATATCCACAATTCGCTCGTCTTTTTTGTCGGTCTCGAGGCTACGTAATTTAAAGTCCTCATCGAGATAATAAAAATGAATGTCCACTTTGGTTTTGTAATTCTTAACCGTGTCTTCGCTCGACATATCAGAGCCCCACAGATCTGTCAGATCTATGGTCTTTTTGATTTCCTGCCCTTTACCGACCCACGCCGGGCGCATCTGGCCTTTTACTTTCATCCAATAAAAGTTATATGGCAGCGCCGCACGTTTATCGTCAAACAACACGGTTTTTAAAAGCTTCATGTTTGAATCAAAAATGAAGAAATGATTTCGGTAATCGCCGTAAATCGTGGCTTCTTTATCAAGATATTCGATGATACCGTAAATGTATTCGCTACGGCCGTCGCCGTCCAGATCTATGCGGATCTTATACTGTGGCCGTGTTAGTGCAAGATCGCCGTCAAACTTAATTTTCTGCGCTGCCTCAATGACGTAATTGTTTTGCTGACTGCGTACCAACCCGATGTTGAAGGCTTTCTCATCATCATCGTCTTTTCCGATCACAAAGTAATCGCGACTGGCAAGGTTGCCATCAAGCACTTCATCCACCAGAGTCATTTTCATACCGCGCGGAATCGCGCCGGACAAGTTGTACTGATAAATATCGCCATCTGAAATAGCTTCGGTGATACTAACAAGCACTTCAGCCTTTATTTCAAATTGTCTGTGCAGTTTGCCATCAACCAAGATCGAAACCTGATAAGACAATTCGCTCGGAAGTCGCGAAAGCGAGGCCTCAGCAGCGTCTTTTATTTTTAATTTAATTTTAAAACTTTTCTCTTCACCGGCCTGCCAGCTATTCAGACTCTGTTCTGCTTCAACGGCAACCACCAAAGGCTCAACTTCGGAATTAACTGTGGGCTTAACTGAAATCTGCAGCTTTTGTGAAGTCAGGCCTTTCCAATAATTTTTCAGCACCATACTAAAGCCGATATCAGCTGATTTGCGATCCCAGTTAATAACCTGAACGTCTTTGTTCGCGGGTAAAATCAGAGCCTGCGCCGGAACCTCAAGTGAACGAGTCATATCAAGTAAACCAGAAAGTACTGATTTTTTATAGCGGGTTGAAGCATCTACGCTTTGCGACTTCCCGCCCACAGGGCCTACTAATAGCGGAAGTTCTTTTTTAACGATTCTTGCACCCAAAATCAGCCGCGGGTAAATTTCGTT
>JANOJH010000072.1:0-1351 GCA_031408135.1 Bdellovibrio sp.
GTTGCTAAAACGCTTATACCAAAACTTGTCGACATCCAAAAGCATGCTAACCTAACTATCAGGAAGCAAAATATAAATCAGACTATAAGCTTGACGACAACATAGAGGGACAATAGCACGAACGCATAACAGCACCTACCCAAAAGGCGGGGCTTCGTGTTCCAAAGACAGTTTTGTGGTTAATCAAACATTAGTTTTTCAAATCAAGTTTTGTGGTAAAGTCCCACCCTCGCAAAGCCCGAAACCGTTGGTTCATTGGATAGTAAATGCTGTAGCACACTATCTAATAAGATTAACGGCTTTTTTTAAGCTGGGTTCCTTCGGAGACGGCACCTAAAATATCAATACGGATGTATGATTTGAACCGGATTTGCTAAAATCGGTTAAGAACCAGGCGACATATTTGTATTGCCATTAAACGCATCCACTTATGAAACATGCAGCATCAGGAATCCCAAATACAAGTGTGAACAGCAGAATCAAGCAAATTTTAATTTTGATTGTTGCTGTCGTGATTGGTGTTTTAATCTCTCAGGCAGCTAGTGCCTAGCAGATGGCTAAGGTTGATATACCAAGCACAATCAAGCGAAGTAGCGTCATCGAACTAAATATTGAGTAAATAAAAAAACTAGTTATATAGAACCTGAATTTTCAATAGAACAAAAATAAGGGGTGTGTGAAAAAGGCTTTGCGGGAAACTGCGAGGCCTTTTCATTTAAAAATCATTTCTAAATTTTGATTAACCCGTTAGCTTTATGGAATGGAATTCTCTAAAGAAATATTTTTTAATAACCTTGCTCAAACTACACCCTATCCTTTTCAGCTCGCAATAGAGCGTGCCGAGGGTGTCTATCTTTATACACCGGAAGGAAAACGATATATGGATCTGATTTCTGGTATTGGGGTGAGCAATATAGGACACCGTCATCCTAAAGTCATAGAAGCTATCAAGCGGCAACTGGACAAACATCTGCACGTGATGGTGTATGGCGAGTACATTCAATCCACTCCCAACTTGCTGGCAAAGAAATTAGCAGATCTTCTTCCACCTCACCTCAATTGCTGTTATCTCGTCAATTCTGGAACCGAAGCAAATGAAGGAGCCCTAAAGCTTGCGAAACGATTTACCGGAAGAACTGAAATCATTTCATGTAAAAAATCGTATCATGGAAGCACGCATGGATCTTTAAGCGTTTCGGGAAATGAAATAAAGAAACTTTCCTTCCGACCTCTTTTACCCGATGTGAGGTTTATAACCTTCAACGTTGAAAAAGATTTAGATCAAATCACCGATAGAACAGCCTGCGTAATCATGGAGACTATTCAAGGCGATGCCGGGGTGCGAATACCT
>JANOJH010000291.1:0-4789 GCA_031408135.1 Bdellovibrio sp.
CCGGCGACCGCGGCCGCTGCTCCCATCAAGCCGACGGATGTCCAGGTAACTAGCGAAAATAGCTGTGTATAGGAAACAGCAAATGCTGCGGTCGCGGCGGCGCTTTGGGCAAGGCCGCCGATGAACGAGAGCATAAGCACTCCGCCGATATTCATTGCTATTCCCTGGATACCGGTCGGCACGACCTCTATCAACGAGTCTAACATTTGCCTGGGACTAATCAAAATTCCATTGGCTCAATCGTTCAGGCAGGAGTTGATGGAAAGGATTACGTTGCTTTAAGAAATTTCAGTATCAAGATACCTCGAATCAAATTTCTTTGTAGGGTTTGAGCTAGTTTAAGCTGGTCTACTTATCATTTTCCGTCCCTCACTAAAAATAAACATGCACTCACTAAAACGTTCTAGTTGTAGCTGCTTACTTCTGCCACCTTAGACTAAGGTTTAACACTAAACAGCGGATCTATGAAAAACTTGGTGGCAGTTGTAGGATTGATGATTGTTGGATTTTTCGCTTGGAAGGCCAACGGGCAAGGCCTCGCTAATGTAACACTTGAAAGTGGGTTGCCGGTTACGGGCAGTCTGTTGCCAACCAGCAATACATATGGAGGCAATCTTCAGGCGAGAAGTATTTACACCGATGGGGCGGGAAATATTTTTCTTGCCGGCTCGGCTACAAGTAATACTTTTAGTTATCTCAATGTTTTTTATTCCGGAGGAAGTGGAACGGTTAACCCCGGCCTTGCTAATTCAGTTTACTTTTATATTTTTAAATACAATTCTGCAGGCGCTCCACAAAGTGGTATTTACATTTTTTCGAACGTTGTCCCCAACGGGGCTGACATAATTGACATTAATGGGATTACGGGGGATGCCTCCGGCAATATTTACATCACGGGTGTTTTTCGTGGCACCATGGATTTCAGTTCGGGCGTTAGCCCCGGCACCTCGAGTATAACTTCAGTTGGTACCACAGGCGATGCCTTTGTTGCAAAATACACCAGCGCATTTGCTTTGAGTTGGGTGAAACGCATTGGACCTGCAGTTGCCACAACTAACAGGGCGATTCCACAATCCATTGCTATTAGTCCTGCAACCGGCCACGTGTGGATAAGCGGATATGCCACCGGAAATGGAACTGATTTTGTTGACCTGGATCCAGGGGCAGGCACAAGCAATATAGATGCTATTGGAATCAATAATGTGGCATTTATCAGTGGCTACAATTCATCAACCGGTGTCTTTCTTTCGCGTGCCTTTGCTGAAAACAATTCCCTTAATGCAAGTTCTGCCCATGTGGTTGGCTCATCGTTGGCCATTAACAGCACTGGAAAAATTTATGCTGTGGGAGACTTCATTACTTCGATGTATGCCATACCTGGCTCAGCCACTCTTACAACTACCACCAATGCCAAGGCTGGTTTTGTGTGGATGTATGACCCCGTGGCATTGACCTGCACACTGACGGCTGAAAGTGATAACAACCAATATTTTGATGTGAGCATTGATGGCAGCGATAATGTTTTCGCAGGAGGAAAAACATTGGCGGCAGGCTTGTTGGTCAAATACAATTCATCTTTGGCAAAGCAATGGACGCGGAATCCTGGCCTTCAAATCAATTCGGTTGATATTGATAATTCCGGAATGGTTTATTGTGCAGGCAATACTCCGGGCGAACCTTTGTTTGTTCAGAAATATACCACTGCAGGTGTGGTGCAATATGGAGCGAATGGCTTTACCATTCCTGTTGTTTCATATGTGGGCTTTTATTCACAAATAAGGAATATAGAATTATCGGGCACCAATTTGGTGATAGGAGGAATCATGCGTTGCGGTACTTGTACCCCTGACCAGGATATCGGTTTTGATGCTGAAGAAATTATAGCTGTTGGAGGTGCGGCTGGAGTTAACGACCAATTCTGGGGCATTTATAGATATGATAATGTGGGTGCGACAGGCACCGTTACTTCAACAGCCTCCAGTCCAACCAATGTTTCTCCTATCCCCATAACGGTAACTTTTGATGAACCCGTAATTGGCTTTGTCCCAGCTGACCATGACATTGTCAATGCAACCGTGAGCAATGTGATTCAGGTGAACAACAAAACATACACGTTCAATTTGATGCCCACAGTAGCACAAGGCTCAATCAGTTATCAGGTATTTACCGGGATGTTTGATGATTACCACAAAAATCTAAATCTGGGCTCAAATTTATTTTCCACTACGTATGATGCAGCTCCAACGGTTGTGGTAAGCACGACCTCTGCAGAACCCACCGGGGTATCACCCATTCCGGTTACGTTTACTTTCAGCGAAAGCGTAACGGGGTTTATTGTTGGTGATATAACCGTGACCAATGGAACGGCCGGAAGTTTTGCCGGGAGTGGAGCAAGCTACACAGCCAACATTACCCCCTCTGGTGCAGGAACTGTTACAGTAAGTGTTGCAGCAAACAAAGCCACTGATGCCGGGACGAATGGTAATCTTGCCTCTAATACCCTTACCCGTACATATAACATCGCAGACACAACACCTCCAACAGTTACCCTCACCTCAAATGCTTCAGATCCAACTAAAATTTCTCCTATTCCGATTACGATCACTTTCAATGAAGCCGTTACAGGTTTTGTAGTGGGCGACATTGGCGTAGTCAATGGAAGTGCAGGAACCTTTGCGGGAAGCGGAACGACATACACTGCCAACATAACACCAACAGGACAAGGCATAGTTACAGTGAGCGTTGCTGCCAATGTTGCTATCGATGCAGCAACCAACGGAAATACTTCAGCGACCAATCTCACAAGAGTGTTTGACAATGTTGAGCCAACGGTTGTCATCAGCAGCACAACAGCAAGCACAACAAGTGTTACACCCATTCCGGTTACGTTTACTTTCAATGAGGCCGTTACAGGTTTTGCGATGGGCGATATAGGAGTAACAGGTGGGTCAATCGGAAATTTTGCTGGAAGCGGCACGATATATACTGCAGATATAACGCCATCAGGGCCTGGCACTGTTACTGTCAGTGTTGCTGCCAATATAGCGATTGATGCCGCAACTAATGGCAACACGGTCGCAAATAATCTTGTGCGCACTTATTCCACAGCCGATACAACGCCACCCACTATAATCATCTCAAGCACCTCATCCAACCCAACCAACATCACGCCTATTCCCGTAACGTTTACTTTCAATGAAGTGGTGACCGGATTTGTCGTTGGTGATATTGGGGTAGTCAATGGAAGCGCAGGTGCATTCGCGGGGAGCGGAACAACTTATACTGCGAACATTACACCAACAGGCCCTGGCACAGTTACAGTAAGCGTTGCCGCGAATGTGGCGACCGATGCCGCGGCCAATGGAAATACAATCTCGACCAATCTCACACGAATGTTTGACAATGTTGCGCCAACGGTTATTATCAGCAGCAGTGCTTCGGGCACCACGAGTGTATCGCCCATACCGGTCACGGTTACATTCAATGAAAGTATAACAGGATTTGTAGTGGGCGATATTGTAGTTGGCAATGGCTCGGCAGGAAATTTTGCGGGCAGCGGTGCGGTTTATACAGCCGACATTACGCCTTCGGGAAGTGGAGCGGTAACAGTCAATGTGGCTTCATCCGTTGCGAGCGATGCTGCAGGCAATGGAAATTCATCGGCCACTCAGTTTAGTATTACCTACACACCGGTATCGGGCACCACACAGTTTGCCACCTCTGTAATCGGGTTCAGCAGTCAATATTCAACTCCAAATTATTCAGCCGAAAAGGCTTTGTTGGCGAACGATGTTTATCCTTCTTACGCAGACAGTCCGAATGCATGGACGCATGGATCACCGGATGGCCAACGCGAATTCATAAAACTAGGGTTCACCACACCCATGAATGTTTTTAAGATTGAGATATACGAAACGTATGTGCCTGGATCCGTGGATACAGTTTATCTTAGGAATGCTTCTACAGGCCTATGGAACCAAGTGTATAGCACGAGCGCGGCAAGTGCGGGGTCAACAGCAAGGATTCTCACCATTAGCATAGCGCAGACTTCTTATTTAGTAGATGCCATCCGCATAGCTATGAATTCCCCTGTTGTTGTTGGATGGAATGAAATTGATGCGGTGGCGATAACGGGTGTTGCAGGAGTGGACACATCCCCTCCAACCATAACCATCACAAGCACGGCTTCCAACCCAACAAACGTTACACCTATTCCCGTCACGTTTACTTTCAATGAAGCCGTTACAGGTTTTATTGTTGGTGATATTGGCGTAGTGAATGGAAGTGCTGGAAATTTTGCTGGAAGCGGCACAACTTACACCGCCAATATTACACCAACGGGGCAGGGAACAGTGACTGTGAGCGTAGCCTCGAATGTCGCTACCGATGCAGCAGCAAACGGAAATACTGCTGCGACTAACCTTACAAGAGTGTTTGATAATGTTGCTCCAACGGTCACCATCACATCAAGCTCAACCGACCCAACAAATATTTCTCCTATTCCAGTTACGATTATGTTCAACGAAACCGTTACTGGATTTGTAGTTGGAGATATTGGAGTAGTTAACGGAACAGCAGGAGCCTTTGCGGGAAGTGGAACGACATACACTGCCGATATAACACCATCAGGGTCTGGCCCGGTTACAGTAAGTGTTGCCATTAGTTGCTGCGTCAACCGCTACATTGGCGGCAACACTTACTGTAACCGGGCCAGACCCTGATGGTGTTATATCGGCAGTGTATGTCGTTCCACTTCCCGCAAAGGCTCCTGCTGTTCCGTTAACTACTC
>JANOJH010000196.1:0-3511 GCA_031408135.1 Bdellovibrio sp.
TCCTCGGTAAAGTGACTGACGATGACGTTAAAGTTTCAAAACCCAAAGGCGATGAAGTGATGACAATTATTGATATTAAATACCGCTAACACTTCTTTTGCTGAAAATAACTTCCAGCGTCTTAGTTTAATTTGTTGAGTCCGCTGAGGTCTGGGTTAGCATTTTGAATGCGAGGGCTTATGAAATTTAAAATAGTTTTTGTGTTTTTGAGCCTAATTTTTAGCTTTGCGGCGTTAACCGCCGCCAATGCGGCAGACATTCCTTACCAGGATCCGGAATTTCAGTGTATTTCTCAAAGCGAAGCCAATCGTTATATTTCGGATTTCGGTATCGATGCCGCGTCTTTCGGTGGCGTGGAGCTCTGCAATTCGAATGTTGAAACCAAAAAACTTTTTAACGATCTGCAGATTATCGAACAGGGAAATTTTGCGGACGCAACTCAGAACAAATTTATCCGAGGTTTTGTTGATTCGCGAAATTATTACGGCTGGCTGAAAAGAGAAACCCGCGGAATTGAGCGTGGTAACGATGTGCCGTACGCCACAGCTTACAACAGTGGTGGCTACTTCACCATGCAGGACGGTTGGGCTAAACTTTCTACACTCGGGCGCGTTGGCACGGTTGTGCATGAGGCCCGCCACACGGCCGGTTATGGCCATGTCGGCTGTAATCAGGGTCCCTATCAGGGTTCAAGAGTGTCGGGTTGCGACACCAATTATAATTATGGCGGTTCGCACGCAGTGGAAATGGAATACTATGCACGTGTAGCCATTCAGGGCACAAATTTTCATCCGGTTTATCAAAAGATGGCAAGACTGATGGCCATTGCCAGAAGCAATATTTTCTTTAATACCGGAATCATTCAGGGGCGCGAAGCCGTTCTGGCATTAACTACAGACCGTAAGGCCGCACATCTATTTGATGGCAACGTCTGGTATACCCGCGAAGTTCCGATGGTGGCGGGCCGTTTGAAACGAACCAGCTTCGGTGGAGTTATTTTTGATGGCATGAAAGCGCTTTCGATTGAACTCTATAGAAATTCGGGTTTTGCAGATCTGGTCGGCGACAGCTATTCTTATTTTAAGCTCCTCACTGAGAAAAATGAGCAGGTAAAAGAATTTGAAGAGTTTGATTCAGGAATCAAGCGCTATGTGATTAAAATCACTAAAGCCAACAAGTTGGCCGCTTACGATTTTCCGAACGGAACATGGGGCCGCGAACAGGTTTTGCCGTTTGATGTGGCCCGCACGTCAACTGCGATACTCGGAAAAAACCAGAGCGGTCTTTATCTGACAAACACCAAGGGTGAAATTTTCAGTTATTCGCCCGAAAATCAACGTTTAGTCAGTCAGACCCAGAAATGGAATCCCGAAGTTAAAGATGTTATTAATTACAGCGGCCGCAACCTTGTGCTGAAAAACGACGGCAGAATCTACGTGCTGTCACCGAACAGTGAACTTGTGCTTTGGACTGAAACGACGAATTTGTATTCCGACTTAATTGCAACGCCTGTTTATGACGGGTTTGAGGTGGTAAAAGAATGAAAACGATGCACTATGTTTATATTTTGGTTTTACTCGCGGCTGTTTTTTTCGTTGAGTATGATCTCTTACGACGGGTTGTAGTTGTAAAAGCGCCGCAAGCTGTTCCTGCGGTTGCGGCTCAGAAAGCTGTTCCTGCCGTGCCGGTTGCGCCGCCAGCACCACCGGTAAATCCGGATGTTTTTGTTCAGAAGTTTAAGAAGGAATCGCTGCAGTTGGCGAAGCTCCAGAACAATCCGGAACTTGTGCAGAACCGGATGAAAGCGCTGGCAGACTCGATGACTCCACAGGATGTTCAGGGGCTGTTCGAAGTGATTTCAAATGACAAAAACAACGGAGACCAGCGCGCGCTGGCGGTTGAGCTATTGTCGTTGAAGAATGATACGACGTCGCTGATGGCGTTACAGAATTTCGTTGCAAATAATGTGACCGTGAACGGCGCCCGATGGGACCGTAAAAAAGAACTCGAAACGATCCTTCGTGCACAGGCGGTTGAAAGTATTGCAGCTTACCCGCAGCGGGATATTGCACTTTCAACTTTGGGCTACCTGCAACAGAAGGTCGACGAAAAATTTCTGAATGATCGCATTGGCAGAGCCACGGCAAGCCTTACTGAAAATGCACCTTCTCTGAAACAGCAGGATGACGATGCACTTAAGAAGCTCTTAGAGTAAATTATAATTTATTTGTCGTTGTTTTTAAAGCGGCTGAAAAAGCTTTTCTTTTTCGGCTTATAATCCCGTTCGGCACCGAACATGCCACCGCCGGTTTTTGCCGGAGGACGCGGGCGTCTTCGCTGATCATTTTTATTTTCAAACTGCGCCTTGGCTTTGCCTTTCGACATCGTATGCGCACCTTCAACAGCGGGTGAGTGGTACGGATGTTCGCGATCGATCGGTATTGGCTGACCAATAAGTTTTTCGATGTCGCGGATGTAAGACTTTTCTTCGATGTCACAGAATGAAATTGCAATTCCGGCCGAGCCAGCACGTGCAGTTCGTCCGATACGGTGAACGTAGCTTTCGGCAATATTCGGCACTTCGAAATTAATCACGTGAGTAACGCCGTCGATATCAATTCCGCGAGCGGCGATATCGGTTGCGATCAGCACCTGTATCTTATTATTTTTGAAAAGATCTAAAGCGCGCTGTCTGGCATTTTGCGATTTATTGCCATGAATGGCTTCAGAGGAAATTTTATTTTTAGTAAGCACTTCGGAAACCCGGTTTGCACCGTGCTTGGTTCTTGTGAAAACAATAACCCGATCGAACTTGGGTTCGTTCAGTAAATGCCGGAGCAAATCGCGTTTGCGGGACTGCTCAACATACATAACATATTGCTCAACTTTTTCGGCCGTTGAAGAAACCGGATTAACTTCAATTCGCACCGGATTGGTCAATATCGAAGAAGACAATTTTTCAATTTCAGCGGGCATTGTGGCCGAGAAAAACAAAGTCTGACGCTGTTTCGGGATCATCAGCAAAACTTTACGGATATCGTGAATGAAGCCCATATCCAGCATGCGATCGGCTTCGTCCAGTACAAATGTTTTGACCTGTTTTAGCGAAAGTTTATTCTGCTGAACAAGATCAAGTAATCGGCCAGGGGTTGCAATTAAAACATCCACGCCATCGTGAACCGCTTTAATCTGCGGACCAATTCCGACACCGCCATAAACAACGGCGATTTTTAAATTAAGTCCGGCACTATAGGTTTTAAAGTTTTCAAAAATTTGCAGTGCAAGTTCGCGCGTGGGCGTGAGAATCAGGCAATTTACGTTCCGTGGTTGCACATTGTACTTTGATTTGGCCAGATTATTGATAATCGGCAGAGCAAACGCTGCGGTTTTACCGGTTCCGGTCTGCGCGCAACCGAGCAAATCTTTGCCTGCAAGCAAATGCGGAATGGCCTGTGCCTGTATCGGCGTGGGAGTTTCGTAACCGGCTTTTTTAACAGCGGCTAAGATGGGC
>JANOJH010000203.1:0-1355 GCA_031408135.1 Bdellovibrio sp.
TATTTTGCTATCGATACTCAGGAAAAGAAAATCAGTTACGCCCGTGCAGGGCATTGCCCGGTGCTGTATTATCATTCCGCTAGAAAAACAGCAGAATTCCTGAAAGATAAAGGGACTGCTTTAGGGATGATTAAAACAAAAGACTATTGCAATTTCATTGAGACGAATGAACTCCTTTATGCACCAGGGGATATTATGGTGTTGTATACCGATGGTATTACGGAAGCAAAGGATCGCAAGGGTGAAGAATTTGATTATGAACGTCTCAAACAAACCTTGTGTGAGGTCACAGATAAAAGTTCTAGGGAAATTCAGGAGCATTTGATAAAAAAGCTCTATGAGTATTCTGGAACGGATGAGATAAATGACGATTACACAACCATGATCGTGAAGTTCCGATGAAATTCGGGCGCGAACATAAAAAGCTTAAAACCGTTTAAAACTTATGGTTCACATCAAGAGATTGCAGGAAAATAGGAATGACATCATTGCTATTATTGGGGAAATAGATGCCAGCTCCTCGATAGAATTGGACTTGATCATTGCCAAAAGCGTGGGGGAAGGATTTTCTAAAATATTGGTCGATTGCAGTGCCTTAGAGTACATCTCTTCGGCAGGGCTTGGCGTGTTTATGTCTTACATTGAAGAGTTTAAGGATAAAAATATTCAAATGGTTTTGTTTGGACTGAAGGAAAAAGTAGCTAATACATTTTCTATTCTAGGGCTGGCGGACTTGTTGCACATACGAACCTCAAAAGAAGAGGCAAAGAAATTAATAGATGAATTATCAGTATAACATCGGTTGTAGCCTTAGCAATCTCAAGGGTATCCGCGAATTCATCCGCAGTGCTCTAAAGGATCAGGGAATACCTGAAATTGACATGGCCGCCATTATTTTGGCGCTGGATGAGATGTGCTCAAACCTGATGATTCACGCTCACCATTGCAATCCAGATCATCTCTTGGAGCTTCACATTGAGGTGCCCGAAAAAGGAAAACTGATTTTTGAAATTACAGATGATGGAAGTGTTTTCAACATCAACCAGTTCCACTCGGACAACATCAATGATCTAGTCCATGAAAAACGCAAAGGTGGCCTTGGTATACGTCTGGTAAAATCCATCATGGATAAGGTTGAGTATTTCTCACGCGATGGCAAGAACATCTGCCGGCTTACAAAGCTGATGCCTTAATATTTTAAATTCAAGATTCAAAGTTCAAGATTGCGTCTATCTAATTTTGAATTTTGAATATGTAATTTTGAACTTGCACCATGCAACAGCAATCCACTCAACCCTTCACTATTTCCGCTCTTTTTCGTCTCACACGATTTTGGAATTTGGTCATCATCGGAC
>JANOJH010000206.1:0-2080 GCA_031408135.1 Bdellovibrio sp.
CGCTGGCCGGGAGCTTGTAGCGGATAGCGCGACCCGAGGCACGAGGGACACGCCCGCCTTCACTTCGTTTCGGACGGGCAAGCCCTATAACTTATTCTGTCCTCAACGAGTCTATCGGATTGAACATGGCTGCCTTTACTGATTGATAACTTACCGTAAGAAGTGCCAGCAGCAATACCATCGCGCCTGCCAACATAAACACGCCCGCATTCAGCGGAATGCGATACTCAAAAGCACTCAGCCATTCGCGCATGACGTACCACGCCAACGGACATGCCAATACAAAGGCAAGTGCCACCTGCCGGGTGAAAGAGAGTGAAACCATCAAAAATAAATTCAGCGAACCAGCGCCTAATATTTTTCGAATGCCAAGTTCCTTGGTTTTGCGTTCTACGTGATAATTGGCTAATCCCAACAGCCCGAGACAGGCTACCAGAATGCTGAGCGCCCCGGCCATTTGAAAAATCATGCCGGCCTTTTTCTCGGATACATAAAAGTTGTTTAACTGTTCTGAAAGAAAGTGATATTCAATAGGAGTCTCCGGGTCAAATTTTTCATGGACCTTCGTGGCGCCCTCAATCAACGTTTGTATATCGCCCGATACTTTCAGGGTAAAGTAATCGATGGATTGAATAGGATTGTTGCGATAGCCGATGATGATGGGAGCAATTTTTTGATGTAACGATTGAAAGTTAAAATCTTTCAGCACGCCCACTACATTCACATTCCATATACCTCTCCGGGTGTTGATTCGAAGCAACGTGCCAATTGGGGTTTTTAAATTCATCGCTTCCGCTGCCGATGCATTAATCACAACATTCAAAGAATCGGCTTTATCGTTTCCAGAGAAAAAGTTTCCTGCTTCCAGCTTAAGATCATACGTTTTTACCATATCCTCGTCAAAACCCATAAAATACGTTTGGAGCGAATCATTTTGCGAAATGGTTGCATTTGCATTTTTTACATACAACTGACGAATGTTTTTCCATTCGCCCGGCACACGCGAGGAAACTGCTACATGCTTTACGCCTGCCAGTTTTGAGAATTCATTCTTCATTGCCTGAAACTGATTGCGCACCGAGCCGCTATTAATGTCAATGATCATCAATTGATTTTTATCAAATCCAATATCCTTCGTTTGGATAAAGTTGATCTGATTGCCAATAACCAGTGTAGACACGATTAGTACGATGGTTATCACGAACTGAAACACAACAAGCGAAGTGCGGAGATTAAATCTGTTCTTTGTAAATACCGACTGACCTTTTAGCGTAGCAACCGGTTTTAGTTTTGATAAATAAAAGGCAGGATAACTTCCGGCAATCACACCAATAATGAGTGTGATCAGTAAAAGCGCAGGCATAAATTCACTTATCGTTTTAAGTGAAAGATCGAAATGTTTACCAGTGATGGAATTAAAGAACGGAAAGCACAGGTCCATCATCACAATAGACAGCACCATGGAAACAAAGGTGATAACAAAGGCCTCTGTTAAGAATTGAAAAATAAGCTGCGTTTTAACGGCACCCGCTACTTTTCGTATACCGATTTCTTTTGACCGTGACGATGCTTTGGATGTGGTTAAGTTGATGTAATTAATGGCAGCAATGATTAACAGGAATATCGCCATGCTGGAAAAGATGTACACATACGAAAGCTGACCGTGTTCGCTTTCTGAACCATTTTGAATATCACCGGAGTGTAGATAAATATCTTTAATGGGTTGGAAAGCGGTGGCCTGAACTTCTGCATCGAGCCCCCAATGTTTCTTCATAAACTCTGGCATCTTTGCCTCAACATCGTGAATGGATTTTCCTTTATGCAACACAACATAGGTATAGGCATCGAATGCTTGCCAATCACTTAAATACGCATTCCATTCCTGAGTGGTAAGGAGATTGGAAAACAGTAAGTCAAATTTAAGATGGGAGTTCTCGGGAAAGTCTTTAATAACTCCTGTTACCTTAACTACTCCGATGTTTTGCAGGTTCATGGTTTTGCCCAGGGCGCTTTCTTCCCCTAAATATTTTTTTGCCATGGATTCCGGAAGCACCACTGAAAAGGGTTGACTAAGCGCAGT
>JANOJH010000244.1:0-1152 GCA_031408135.1 Bdellovibrio sp.
CACGATAAGTGCAACAGCAGCTTCTTCACTAATGCCTCTTTGCTGGCAATAGAAAATCTGATCTTCACCAATTTTGGAAGTAGTGGCTTCGTGTTCGATGCGTGCTGAATTATTTTCTACGTCAATGTAAGGGAAGGTGTGCGCGCCACATTGATTGCCCATCAGCAATGAATCGCACTGAGAGTGATTGCGTGCATTTGTTGCTCGCTTCAATACTTGCACTTGGCCTCTATAACTGTTTTGAGATTTACCTGCCGATATTCCTTTGGAAACAATACGTGATCGAGTGTTCTTACCAATGTGGGTCATCTTAGTGCCGGTATCGGCCTGCTGATAGTTGTTGGTAACTGCAACTGAATAGAATTCACCAACGGAGTAATCACCTTTTAAAACACACGAAGGATATTTCCAGGTGATAGCAGAACCCGTTTCAACTTGTGTCCACGAAATTTTGGAACGATCGCCTGCGCACAGTCCACGTTTGGTTACAAAGTTGTAGATGCCGCCTTTTCCATTTTTATCTCCAGGATACCAGTTTTGAACGGTGGAATATTTAATCTCAGCATCCTTCATTGTATATAATTCCACAACTGCTGCATGCAATTGATTCTCATCGCGCATAGGTGCGGTGCAGCCCTCCAGGTAACTAACATAAGATCCTTCATCGGCAATTATCAGAGTCCTTTCGAACTGTCCTGTATTTGCTGCGTTGATCCTGAAATAAGTTGAAAGCTCCATTGGGCAGCGGACACCTTTGGGAATGTAACAGAACGACCCATCGGAAAATACGGCCGAGTTAAGTGCTGCAAAATAGTTGTCATTCATGGGCACTACAGAGCCCAAATATTTCTTAATCAGATCCGGATGTTCTTTCACGGCCTCACTAAAGGAGCAAAAGATAATCCCAAGTTCTCCCAACTTTCCTTTAAATGTTGTGGCTACTGAAACACTATCGATTACCGCATCAACAGCTACACCGGTCAGTCTTTTTTGTTCGGTTAACGAAATCCCAAGTTTCTCAAAGGTCTTGATCAATTCCGGATCAACATCTTGGAGACTATTGGTTTTGTTTTTCTTTTTTGGTGCAGAATAATAAATAATATCTTGATAGTTAATTGCTGGATGATGGACATTTGGCCACTTAGGCTCTTC
>JANOJH010000251.1:0-3088 GCA_031408135.1 Bdellovibrio sp.
CCGCGACAGCTTATTTCGCATACCTCCGACAGAGAATTTGGACAAATTTATATTAAAAATATTAATTATATGTTGATGGCTGGCTGCATTCTGCTGGTGCTGACATTTAAGACTTCAAGCAATCTGGCAGCCGCTTACGGAATCGCAGTTACGCTGACCATGATTATTACTACGCTTTTGTTTTATATTGTAGCGGTTTACCGGTGGAGATGGAATGTGTACGCCACGCTGGCACTATGCACCCTTTTTGCAATTATTGATTTGGCTTTTTTAGGAGCTAACCTGCTAAAAATTCTGGATGGAGGCTGGTTCCCGTTATTGTTGGGAAGTGCTGGCTTTGTTTATATGACTAGCTGGAAAAGGGGCCGCGAAATTTTAACAGCTGCGCTTCTTGAAAAACAGATGCCACTAGAAGAGTTTTTGTCGAAAATCGCCGACAGCGGTATTCACCGCCCAGATGGCGTGGGTGTTTTCATGACTCGCAGTCTGGCAAATACACCGTTGGCTTTAATTCATACCGCCGAGCATTTGAAGTCAGTGCATAAAAATTTAATTTTTGTTTCAGTCGAAATCAAAAGTACACCACGGTTGCCGCAAGATCGGCGATACCAGCTTAATGAATTAAGTAAGAATTGCTATCGGCTTACCATTAATTATGGATATTTAGAAAAACCGAACATCCCCAAAGTGTTTGATCAGATAAAAGAGTTCAATTCAACTTTTGATAAAGACAAAGCCACTTTTTTTATCGGCCGAGAAAATATTTTTGCCACTGAGATGCCGGGGATGGCTCTATGGCGTGAAAAATTATTTTCCTTTATGTTTAGAAATGAATTGCCTGCGACCCAGTATTTTGAGCTGCCGAAAAATCGCGTGATCGAAGTCGGTACGCAGGTTGCGATATAGATTGTTGCAGGATTTCTTGCGGGGTAGATGTCGATAAAGAATTGCCATGGATGCGCGGGTGGTTTTTTCGGTACCAGCTTCCTGACGGCGGATTTTATTTTCTGGCAAAATGGCGAGAGATATCAGGGTTTGAAATTCCTGAAGAGCTTGAAACAGAAGTGAAAGAACTTGCTTCCCGACAAATGGCCTCAGAAACTTTGCAACTTAAAAGTTACAATCTGTTCGATAAGAGAAGTTACAACCCAAATCCTGATGGAACGTGGGCATGGGGTAGCGCTTCAGAAATCGACTTGGTGAAGGCAGTTAGTTTTAATGGCAGCTTATTTTGCGATTTCAAAACCCAGAAAACCCCGAAGCTTCGGGTCCTGTACAAATTTTTCAAGAACATAATTCATACAGAATTCAAGCACGGCGCCGTTTGAGTGAGTGGTATCGATAATGCCGTCAGACCCCATGGCATTTGAAGAGACGACTCCGCGAAATCTGACGTCGTTTTCTTTGACCGAAACGATTTCGAATTCAATTTCCATCTCGCAACTGGAAGCTTCGGGGCGCAAACCTTCAACTTGCTCCCACACCCACAATTTTTTAATATTTCCGCGGACACCGTATTTTGCATTGCCGACGGTGATTCCGCGTTTTGCAAGGCCTGAGCTAAAGCGATTTTTTACATATTCTTCCGGAGACATATCCAGATAAATCGGAGTTTCGATGTTAACAAGCCCTGTTTTTGCAACGCCGACCGAATTGGTTACTTTTCTTTGATCTGTGAAGGAGAGCACATTCAAATCGCCCTTAAGTTTAGTGATTGCAATTGTGCTTTCTAATCGTTTGAAGGGGACCATTTCGGAACTATTTAAAACTACTTTTTCTTGTGCGCAGGCACTTAAAAATAACGCGATTCCTAGAAGTAATTTTTGAATCATTCGATCCTCCGGTGTTTTATTCCATTCTGCAATAGACTTACCGTAAATTTCCTTGGGGCGAAAGTGTTCATTCGAAGTCCTTCTTTTACCGGGCGGCAACCCTCTAAGTCACTGAATGGCCTTTCTGAATGGCATAGTTGGTGCTTTGTACGAAGTCTATACCTTGAAAGGAAATATATGCAAAAAACCAAAACTCTATTTTTAAAGTCATTTACAGTCGTTGCCATCATGGCGGCATTTTATTTACAGCCGGTTTCGGCACAAACGGATAAAAGCCTTTACGACAGACTGGGCGGGGTTTTTACAATTTCTGCGGTGGTTGATCACTTTAGCGATGCCGTTGTAAAGAATAAGATCGTCGGAAAAAATTCTAAAAACGCAGATCTCAAGAAATGGCATACTAAAAATTTAACGAGATTACCCGGGCTGAAGTTCATGAGGACGCTTTGGGTAAGTGCCGCAACGGGCGGTCCGCTTCAATATGTTCCGACAAAACCGGGGCAAACCAATTTGGGGCTTGAAGAAGCCCATCGTGAACTCAAAATTTCACCGGCAGAATTCGACGAAGTTGCCGCCGAACTGGGGCGCACTCTTGATCATTTTAAAGTAGCCAAGCGTGAAAAAGACGAAGTAATCGCGGCTTTTGGCGCACACAAAAAAGAAGTTACGGCGGGTTACGCACAGAGTTTATCGTCGAAGTAATGTTATTTAAATTAAACTGGAAATTACAGTTCTTCAGCAAAAACCTTTTCGGTAATTTTCCAGAACTTGTCTTGCTTTCTGGCTATGACAAAAGAAGGCATTCTGAAGAGGCGCTGATATTTAATAACTTCCTGCGGGGTACTTAACTCAACAGCCAATTCGGGGCGCTTCAAGTGCGAGCGCAGAAAATTGATATTAAACTTTTTAATTGAACTTGAATTACTGAAGAAGTGGGCCTCACTGATATACTGGGCATCGAAGTCGTAATAGCGGATTTCTAAGTAGGGCACTAGGTTTTTATCTTTGCGTTCTTCAAAGGTAATTTTGTCGGGCGTCAGCACGTGAGAGTTTTTGGAAAGTTTGGCCTGTTTCAATTTTGCATCGGCGTCGATTAAGGTAGCGTCACATTTTTCGCAAGCTTTGGCCGTGATATCGTTTTCGCAGCCGCAGCTGTGGCAGAGTTTTAAGCGAAAGCGAAATCCGCACGGTGTTATTTTAAGAGTGTTCGGGTCTTGAGTGGCGCCTTTGCATTTTCTCCCGAAGTGCTCGATGAT
>JANOJH010000292.1:0-1694 GCA_031408135.1 Bdellovibrio sp.
AATAGAGTACTTTGCTTTTTCGAAATTGAAGGCAACTCCTTTAGATTTCAGGTACTCGATCTCTTCTTCGCGACTCAGTTTTTTATCTCGAATTGGAGTAATGATTTCAATCCCTGGAATCAGGATTTGAAATCATTACTCCAATTCGAGATAAAAAACTGAGTCGCGAAGAAGAGATCGAGTACCTGAAATCTAAAGGAGTTGCCTTCAATTTCGAAAAAGCAAAGTACTCTATTAATAAAGGTATCTGGGGAACCAGTGTGGGTGGTCGGGAAACGCTAAATTCAATGGGGCAGCTGCCGGAAGAAGCATGGCCCACACAAGTGACCAAACAAGGAAGCGAAGAAGTAAGACTTGGATTTGAGAAAGGAGAATTAAATTCCGTTAACGGGAAAAAGTTTGCACATCCTACCGATGCGATCCATTATCTTCAATCTGTTGCCGGACCTTTCGGGATTGGTAGAGACATACATATTGGAGATACAATCATAGGCATCAAAGGCCGGGTAGGGTTTGAAGCTGCCGCTCCCATGTTGATCATCAAAGGACATCATGCCTTAGAAAAACATGTACTTACAAAATGGCAACTGAGTTGGAAAGATCAGCTATCGCAATTTTATGGCAATTGGCTTCATGAAGGTCAATATCTTGATCCCGTCATGCGTGATATTGAAGTTTACCTGACCAGTACTCAACATAATGTTACTGGAGAAGTATCAATAACCCTTTACCCTTATCGCTATCAAATCAACGGCATCGAATCTAAGTTCGATCTGATGTCATCCAAGTTTGGAAAATACGGTGAGATTAATTTGGGATGGACAGGGGAAGATGTGAGGGGCTTCTCTAAGATTTTTGGAAACCAGGTTGCCATTTATCATCAAGTGAAGGAAGAAGCAGAAAGCAAAAAGTCGAAAGCGTAAAGCAAATAAGAGAATAACTACTTTAAGCTTTTAGCTTTCTGCTTTAAGCTTCTAAAAAATGGGAACAACTACAAAAATAAAAGCTGGGATCATTGGAGGAGCAGGCTACACCGGAGGTGAAACAATACGGCTCTTGCTTAGCCATCCCAATGCTGAATTGGCTTTTGCTCAGAGTCGCAGTCAGGCGGATAAATTTTTGCACGAAACTCACACTGATTTAATTGGTGAAACACATTTAAAGTTCACATCAGGTTTTGATTTACCCGTTGACGTCCTTTTTTTATGTCTTAGTCATGGTGAGAGTAAAAAGTTTTTATCTGAGAACACTTTTCCCGCCACGACCAAAATCATTGATTTAGGGAATGATTTCCGTTTGGGAGATAAGGTTGGCGATCGTGAGTTTGTGTATGGTCTTCCCGAATTTCAGCGCGACAAGATAAGGTCAGCAAAAAATATTGCCAATCCTGGATGCTTTGCTACTACTATCCAACTTGGATTGTTGCCTATAGCAAAAGCAGGATTACTTAAGGAAGTTCACACCACCGGTATAACAGGCTCAACCGGTGGTGTGAACTTCCTTAAGTAATCCTGCTTTTGCTAAAGGCAACAATCCAAGTTGGATAGTAGTAGCAAAGCATCCAGGATTAGCAATATTTTTTGCTGACTTTATCTTGTCGCGTTGAAATTCAGGAAGGCCATACACAAACTCACGATCGCAAACTTTATCCCCCAAACGGAAATCATTTCCTAAATCAATGATATGTGTCGCGG
>JANOJH010000343.1:0-1249 GCA_031408135.1 Bdellovibrio sp.
TTTTCCGGCCTTAAGCGAAATATCAAGTTTGCCGCGTATTCCCAATTTCATACCGTGCTTTAAACCAATCTCTAACAAATCATACTTTACTTCACTGTTTAAGAATCCTTCAAATCCTTTTTTGTAGTCTAATGTTAACAAGGGCGATGAATCATCCACTCTCATCTTTCGTCCATTTCTGATCTTATACTTTTGCCAAGGCCTAGCTTCAAATCCCACCGATCCCGTAAAGGCAATATTGGGTTGAAAGCTTGTATTATTCAATTCGAGATTGACGGGCACATTCGTGGTGTACTCGTCTTTATTACTTTTGAAAAGTGTATAGTTAGATGTGTTCGGCAATTCAAATCGCTTAGCCCAAGACCAATTAGTACGGAAAGTATACTTTTCATTGATACGCTGTCGGTAGTTGAGATCAACGAAATCACGCTCATACACCTTCATCAGGTTATCGCCAAGCAAAAGTGTGGTGAATGTATTGACAAACGGATGAATAGGATCATCGGCATTGAATTGTTGAATGTATCGTCCTCCTTCCATCGTTATTCTCGTATCGCGATTGCGATAGTCGACCCGAAGCATTCCTGTGAGTTTTTCACGAGAGAATGCATAACGCATAATCGGGCTTATCTCCAGCCGAGAAGTACGAGCTCTTTCATTTGAGTTAAGTGAATCTTTTTTCACCCACCTCTTATAAAAACTCATTCGGTAGATCAAATTAAATCCTTCCACTGTATTAAATCCACCGTAAGGTGTGTGAATACGAAAGTCTGTTGTTTTACCCAGGCCATAACTATCGCCTGTGAATATATCCCAAACCTGAAATCCTTTCTTGCTATGCTTTCCACCATTTTTAAGTGTGTCGCCCTCATCTTTTTTGCGTTGCACTTCAGAGATGCTATCATTTTTCACATAACCCCTTACCTCTTCTTTGTCTAAAGGAGCGGGGCGCATCTCCGTCCAAAACGTTGAATCTTTTTTATACGCCAAAGAATCAACAGAATATTTAGTGTCTGAAATTACTTCTGGCTCTTTTGTTTCCTTCTGCTCAGCTTTCTCATACTCCTTTACCAATTGCTTCAATTCCTTATTGGTAATTTCTTTTCCAGATTCAACACGTTCTTTTAATTGTTGACCTTTCTTGCTGAACTGCTGCTTCACTTGTTTGGCTTCTTCCTTCTGGACTTTCTCATCAATCACTGTCATCTCAAGCTGCAATTCCGGATTGAGTTTTATCTTGTAATCTTTA
>JANOJH010000346.1:0-1195 GCA_031408135.1 Bdellovibrio sp.
ACCTGTGGCCTGTCTATGATTCATATGATATTTTCATTTCAGATCTAAACGGAAAAATAGTAAAACAACTCACCAAGACGTCTGGCTATGATGCGGAGGCAACCGTTTCTCCGAACGGAAATAAAATTGTGTTTACGTCAATGCGAAATGGTGATCTTGAATTATATACAATGGATACAAGTGGAAAGAATGTAAAACAAATTACAAATGAACTTGGATATGATGGTGGGGCATTCTTTTCACCCGATGGCAAAAAACTTGTCTTTCGTGCCTCGCGGTTTACGACAGAAGAAAAGAGAAGGGAATATATAGAATATCTGAAGCAAGGTTTGGTTGCGCCAACTGAAATGGAAATTTTCACCTGCAATGTAGATGGATCAGACTTAAAGCAAATAACACATCTTGGCAAAGCTAATTGGGCACCTTTTTATCATCCGGATGGAAAGAAAATATTGTTTAGCTCAAACCACAAAGGCACTCGAGGATTTGAGTTTAATATCTTCATGATGAATGAAGACGGCTCGGGGCTGGAACAAGTTACCTACGACAAAGTGTTTGATTCCTTCCCTATGTTTTCGCCCGATGGCAAGAAACTCATTTTTTCCTCTAACCGGAATAATGGAGGGACGCGAAATACAAACCTTTTTGTAGCGGATTGGGTTGAGTAGCCGTTATTAGTGATTCGTTAATAGTTAATCGGGGATTGGGCAACACTACTAACTTTCTGTAATTTTGTTTGGGTTCATTTACGATTTTCCATTAACGATTAACTGATAACTCACATGATAGGCTTCTTCGAACATCAATATCTATCCTACAAAAAGAATCACATCAAAAATCTTTTGGCGCTGGCCATGGCTGATGGTGTCATGCACGAGAAAGAAGAGAAGATGCTTTTCAAGATAGGCAAGCGTTATGGCTTAAAAGATCGCCAGATAAAGATGCTGGTGGATAGTGATGAAAAGTTTCAGATAAATGTACCGGACAATCATCAGGACAAAATGAACGTGCTCTATGATTTGATGCTCATGGTATATGCCGATGGCGTTGTGCAAAAAAGTGAGATTGCTTTCTGCGAGGATATGGTGAAGAAATTTGGAATGAAGAAAGAAGTAGTAAAATGGTTATTGAGCAAAGTATTTGAAAAAGGAATGCCACCAATACCAGATGAATGGGACGAGATGAAGGAGGAAGC
>JANOJH010000367.1:0-4342 GCA_031408135.1 Bdellovibrio sp.
TTTTCCGGAATTAAAACATTTTTCAGGCTACCGATTGCCGATCTTAAAGAACAATTTGATGTTGCGCTTTTCGGCATTCCTTACGATGGCGGCGTTTCTTATCGTCCCGGCGCTCGCTTTGCACCGGCGTTGATCCGGGATAACTCAAGCCTTGGACGTGGCTTTCACATGACTCGTGCAATTTCAGTTTTTGAAAAGTTGAAAGTTGCCGATGTCGGAGACTGTTCGGTTGTGCCGATAGACCAGGTGCAAACCTACGAGAAGATTGAAAAATTCGTTACGGCAATTCTTGCCGGCAATAAAAAATTTATCGGAATCGGCGGCGATCACTCCGTTACACTTCCGATTTTACGTGCGCTCAGAAAAAAGCATAGTCAGCCACTTAATTTTATTCACTTTGATGCTCACCTTGATACCTATCCGGCGGCTTGGGGTTGCGAGTATCATCACGGCGCGTTTGCAAGACATGCTGTCGAAGAGCAACTGGTAAATCCCGGTCAGATGCTGCAGATCGGAATTCGTGGGCCCTTAGCTGCGGGTAACGACCTGGATTTTGTGCGAAAAAACAAAGTGATTGTAAAAACTGTCGATGATGTGCGCGAGGGTTCTTTGAATGATTTTCTGAAAACCCTGCCGGTATTTAAAGGCCCAACCTACATCAGTTTTGATATTGATTGCCTTGATCCTGCCTATGCGCCGGGTACGGGCACACCGGTTCCGGGGGGCTTAACTACTTATGAAACCCAGAAAATTCTGCGCGCGCTGAAAATTGAAAATCTTGTCGGTGCGGATATAGTTGAAGTTTGTCCGGCATATGATCCTTCACAAATAACCGGATTGGCAGCAGTTGATACCATGTTTGAACTTCTTTGTTTGATGGGCGATGTCAGGTGACGACCACTGAAAAAGCAATTCTTGCGGGTGGCTGCTTTTGGGGCGTCGAAGAGCTGCTTCGAACTTACAAAGGTGTTATCAGCACTGAAGTTGGTTACTGCGGCGGCGCTGAGGACGAGGCTAAGTACGAGTTCGTTAAGACCGGCAAAACCGCACACGTGGAAGCTATTTTAATTGAATTCGACCCACAAGTGCTTTCTTTTAACGAGTTACTTCAGGCGTTTTTTAAACTGCATGATCCAACTACCAGAAATCAGCAGGGAAACGATATCGGACATCAATATCTGTCTGCTATTTTCTATTTCGATGATCGCCAGAAGGCGATTGCTGAAGAAGTTAAAATTGAAGTAGAAAAATCCGGAAAATGGAAACGTCCGATCGTTACTGAGATTGTTCCGGCAATGCCGTTTTACAGCGCGGAAGCCTACCATCAGGATTATCTGCAAAAACACCCTGACGGGTATACCTGCCATTACTGGCGTTAAAGGCTGACGGCCAGTTCTGATACCTGCTGCCAGAGTGTCGGATTCAGAATTTCAGAACCGATCATTAAAACAGGCTCGTGATGCTCTTTGGATTTTCCACGTTTGGCCTCAGTTGGCATAAACCCGGTTCCGCCATAGGCCTTGAACCATTCTTTTCTGATTGTCAGTGAGTTGGTTATCAGAACATGTTTGAAGTCGTCGAAGTCTTTTTTGTTGGCACGACCGTACTCAAAGCTTGAATACAGCCCGTAATTTTTGTTGGACTGAATTTTTTCGAGGATTTGAAAACCGAGTTCATTCAGATATTTAAATTTCTGTCGCCCCGGTGTCTTCGACGTAAAAATGATATCCAGATTGCCTGAAAGAAAATGGGCCTCGAGTTCATTCAGATCATATATTTCAATATAAATTTTAGCCACACCGGTCTTATCAAAACAATGCTTACAGATATCAATCGCAAAATTTGAAAGGCCCTCCAACGTGCCGATATGAATTTCCTTCACCAACTGATTCTGGCTGAGGCTGTGCAGCTCGCCTTCAAGCCGCCTAATCGATTTTTCAAACATATGCGACAGTTGAAACGCGATCGGCGTCCAACCGGACTTTCTTTTGGCAGCACGGTCCAACAGTACTATTTTGAGTTCGTCTTCAATTTTTGCAATTATCCTTGAAAGCTGGGGTTGGCTGAGGCCAACGTGCATTGCCGCTCCTGATAAATTCTTGAAATTAACGGCCTTGGCTAGAACACTCAATTCATAATAGATCTGTTGCATAGTCGCTTCCTAACTTCGATTCACGATTTTTTAATATAATTAATGAAGGCCGCAATTCCGAGTGCAAGTGCCGCTATATAGCCGATCAGGCTAAGCGCGGGCATTCCACCGATTTTCCAGGCTGAATCATGCGGATAAATCAGCGAGCTCGAAATGATCAAAGCTGCAATAACAATACCGAGAAACAGTAAATTGAAAGACACCAGAACTGTTTTTCTTAAGTCCTCAAGCCCGTCAATGTGAATTTTTGTGCGGTAATCGGGCGAGTTCATCCGACGGAGAATCATGTTCAGCTGGCGCGGCAGCGAATTCAGAAAGCCTCTCGACTCTCGCAACAGGATGTTGGCTTCATCAATAAATTTCGTCGGCTGGAACTGGTGGCTTGCCACATCCGAAATCATTGTCAGCGTGTACTGCAGAAAATCAAAATCCGCGATAATTTTCTGGCCGAGCCCTTCTATTGAAACTATTGATTTAAAGAACATCATCAGTTCGGTTGGAATGGAAAGCCCCTGCTGGGCGGCGATACTCGACGACGACATCAGGATTTTACCGATATTCATGTGCTTCGTCGTCAGGCCGTAGTAGGGCGAAATCAGCGATTGTAATTCCTTACCGAACAAATCTACGTTCACCTGATCAGAAAAGGGCGCCAGATCAACATACTCGTAAGCCAACCGGACGTAATCTTCTTTTGAAAGCGCAATCAGCATATTAACGATGGCGCTCTGGGTTTTAGAATTGAGCCTTCCGACGACGCCGAAATCGATAAGGCCAATTTCGTTATCGGGGAAGACGAAGAAATTTCCGGCGTGCAGATCGCCGTGGAAAAATCCGTCGATGAATACCATTTTCAGATAGGCCTTAAGGCCGGCTTTCACGACTTCAGAGGCATCAACATTTTCCTGCCGAAGCGAATCGGGCTGCGACAGGCGCTTACCCAGCAGCTCTTCCATCACAAGCACACGTTCTGTGATCAGATCAAAATAGACTTCGGGAATCTTAACTTTACTTTCAGCTTTGAAGTTTTCTTTGAATTTTCGGATATTGTTGGCTTCAACAACAAAATTTGTTTCGAGTTCGAGCGTTTTGAAATACTCGTCGATCATTCCGATCGGATTGAAGGGTCTGATTTCGGGTACATAGCGCTCTAATAATTCAGCTATAAAATACAGGACGTTCAGGTCATCGTTGATCACCTGAACAATTCCGGGACGCTGAACTTTGATGACGACTTGCTGGCCCGTTTTCAGTACCGCTCGGTGCACCTGTGCAATGCTGGCCGAACCGAGTGGTATTTCCTCAATCGAAACAAAGTGCTTTTTCCAGTCGGAACCGAGCTCGTCTGTTAAGACCTGTTCGATGATTTTAAAATCCAACGCCTGCACCTGGTCATGTAAAAGCGACATCTCTTCAAGATATTCTTGCGGCACCAGATCGGGGCGGGAGGCAATCAACTGACCGAATTTAACAAAAGTAGGGCCAAGCTCCTCGAAACTGAGTCGGAGCCTGGTTTGCATTGATAAATTTTCTTCGTCGGAAGTTGAAGCGGACGACGAAAGAAAATTACCGAGATTTATTGTTTCGACTAGGTTTCTGAGACCGTGTTTTGCGAACACCGCCAGAATTGTTTTTAGACGGGCCACGTTTTTCAGAGTCCGACCTATTTTTAAGGGACCTAAAAGCGGGCTTCGCTTCTGATTTCTCTTCATTTTGGCCTTTCGGTTTCCGATCGAGATAATCCGCTAATGACGAGTATCGAGGCTTCGGCGCGTACTCTGTTGAGCCTGACTTCTCTTTAGCATCGTCCTTCGGAACTGTAGGTATATATCCTTGTTTCACGTGAATTCGCGGATCAGGTTTCGCATTTTCACGGGGTTCATAAAACGTGGTCTTTGTTTTGTCGGTTTTTGCAAAACGTTCCCGCCGACCTTTGCCATTCTCCGCAGAGGCTGGCTGCTGCCGGTCATAGGACTTCTTGAATTGTTTCTGAGGAGCTTTTATCTGCGACTTAGTGGCCGATTTCGCATTCTTTTCTAAGACGAAATTAATCTGGCCCTGTTCAATATCAACCATGCTGATGGTGACTCGGACCACGTCGCCCATTTTGTATGAAAAGCCCGAGCGCTTGGCAGTTAATGTCAGGTTGCTTTCATCAAATTCCCACTTGTCCTGCCCGAGGTCATCAAG
>JANOJH010000374.1:0-1481 GCA_031408135.1 Bdellovibrio sp.
TAACATAACACCCGAGCGAATTGAATATCCAGTGAGTATTGACATTGCAAAAAAATATTTTAATGTAACGGATGATCCAGCTCAAGCTGACCTGGCCATTGTTTTTATTAAAAGTCCGGAAGGCAGTACAGGTTACAGTAAGGAGGATCGGGAGAAAGGTGGTAATGGTTATGTTCCCATTTCACTTCAATATGGTCCTTACATTGCATCCGCTGCAAGAGAAAAAAGTATTGCGGCAGGTGATCCGGTCATCGACCCAACTATTACTAACCGATCTTATAAAGGAAAAGAAATAATTGCTTCCAATGTTAGTGATCTAAAATCAATACTAGATACAAAAGTGGCCATGAAGGGAAAGCCAGTAGTGGTGGTGGTTCAAGGCAATAAACCCATGGTATTTGCTGAGTTCGAAAAGCAAGTAGATGGAATTTTATATGGATTTGGTGTGATGGATCAAGCCGTGATGGATGTGCTATCAGGCGGAGCTGAGCCTTCCGCTTTGCTTCCCGTTCAAATGCCTGCCAATATGGAAACAGTTGAACAACAATTGGAAGACGTTCCGCACGACATGAAAGTACATATTGACAGTGAGGGAAATGCTTATGATTTTAGTTTTGGCTTGAACTGGAAAGGTGTTATTAAAGATAAGCGAGTGGCAACCTATAAAAAGAAAACGGCTAAGTCTTAATTTTTTCATTCGATTTATTATAAAAAGCTTCGAAGATAACTTTGAGCCTTTTATAGTTCCAATCCTGTATGTGATAATGCCCAGTTGACTTAGATTGTTGTTATGAATAAATTCTCTTCTATCAAATTCAGACATCCGATTGCCCGTTCTATATTTCTGCTCTGTCGGATAGAGTGCCAGCGAACTACCAACTGGAATCGACCTTCTAAGATTTCAATCCTCGGATTTGTTGGTTTTTCGGTACACCTTTTAGCATGATTTTTTGATTGCTTTGGCGGGCTCTTTTTGGCATCATTTCAGTTCAAAAAAACAGATCCTTATGAATACGCTATGTCGGCCTCGCGGTTGTTCTTATTTAAAATTGCTTTGTAGGGGAATAGCCCATTGAATCTGGTTATCGATCAGGGGCAAAAGTGAAAAAAATAGGAAAACAGTTTCCTTAAACTATCTCAAACAAACAGGAATCAGAACGAGGTTTTGAGGGCTAACTAAAGAAAAAGAGACCGTTAGTTCACGGTCTCTTTCGGCTCAGTAGCGGGGACAGGACTAAAGTAATACTTTTTCATGTTTTCTCAAACTATGCAAAATTGCCTTAACGCTATCAAATTTCAAAGTTTTGGTTCGCCACGCATTAAAAAACGCATTGAATCCTGTGGTTACTTCACTCTCAGGTTGGTTTGGCAGTTTATTGGCGGGCGCAGTATTTATTGAAGAAGTTTTTGCATGGAATGGAATAGGCAAGGAAGTATTTGAAGCAGTATTCTATGACGATTTACCATTGGTAATAGGAAGT
>JANOJH010000329.1:0-6190 GCA_031408135.1 Bdellovibrio sp.
CGGAAGATCCAGTAAATCTTGGAAATCAGAATGTGGGCGGAAAAGGTACGGCCATGGGTTTACGTTTTGATTTTTATGACGGCAAACAAAGCGCCGGCCTCGTCTATCACCTGTCGGAAAAATACACCTTGGATAAGCCGACCATACTTGGAACAACGGCCGATTACGATGGTAAGTCTGGATTCAGTTTTCAGTATTACAGACGATTGCGAAAAAAAGTGGGAATTGTGCTGGATTACACGATGGTTGAATTAAAAAGTTCGGCCGGCAATACGGCCGACATTAAGTTTGATCGGATTGGCCTTGGAATAGTATTTACAAATTTTCCGGGAAATTAATTTCTTTATTCAACAGCTGACAGCGGTATGATCTCAATTGTTCTTGGATTCGAACCGCCGAGTGTGATTTCATTTCCAACCTGAGAAATAGTTCCGGTAACATCATCAATTTGAAAAACATAACCTTTGGCGCTGGTGTCGCCCGACATTACTAAATATTTACTATCTGGGGTAATTGCCAAAGCGTAAACTCCGGCGCCAACAGGTGCCGCAATTGGCGACCCGCTTATGGCCGATGCTAGACCCGTTGCTAAGTTAACAGCGTATACGCTAACGGTGTTGTCTGTAAAGTTGCTAACAAAAATATACTTTCCGTTCGGGGTAATGGCAATTTTTTTGGGACCATTACCTGTAGCTATAAATGCAGGCGTTAGTGGCGTCAGTAAACCTGAGCTAGAAACACTGTAGTTGTACAATCTGTTAACGCCAACATTCAGAGTATATAAATAGGTACCACTAGGGTGCGCAACTACATCTTCGGGGTTTGCTCCTGTCGCTACCGGCGATGACGCCATTTCAATTAAAGCCCCAGATACACTGTTTACTGTAAAAGCGGAGATGTCAGAGGTTCCACGATTAACCACATATAAATAATTTCCATTCGGAGTAAGGGCTAATTCGGTTGCGTTGAGCCGTGTTGTACTAAAAGTGATATCTGCTGAATTTAAGGCGCCCGTGGTCTGATTTATATTAAAAAAACTGATTTGCTTGGTTACGGCTGTCGAATTTGTTAAGTAAGCAAACTTACCGTTAGGATGAACTGCAATACTGGTAACCGCGGCCCCCGTAGCATCCCCAGAAGCATAAGTAATAGTTCCGGGATTAATGGCCGTCATAGAATCAATTGTATAAGTCGATACATTATTTGAACCTTTATTTGCTGCAAATAGAAATTTACCATTAATAGTAGAAGCAAAATCATTAATATTAAGCGTACCCCCGCCAGTTGAAATAGCATTTGCTGCAACAACTACTGCTCCGAATGAGTCTAAATAATAAGAGTTAATTGTACTGCTTCCAAAGCTGCCGAAATAAACAAAATTATATGAATTCGTAGTGCCCGAATTGGCAAAGCCGGCATTTTTGCCACATCCGCTATTAATAAAATAAAAAATTGGCAGCAATACTAACATTATAATTTGAGTTTTTTTAAAGTTAAAATTCATATTTAATCCCGACGCCGTTGTTGGAGTAACTCAGGTTACTGCTTAATGCTGAGTCGATACCGTCTAACTGCATTCCTGAAAAACTGACTGATTCAAAAAAAAGAAACGGTGTGATTTTTTTCATTTGTCTAAAAATTAAATCGAATCTAAAACCGCTGGGTTTGGTGTAAATGATTTTTTTTCCATTTACATCTAGGTTTGTTAATTCATATGAGCCATTGTTTATTAATAAAAAACCCATTCTGATTTTTTCAAAATTAACTCTGAATAAAAGCGAAGTGGGGCTGGTAAAATTTCCGCGTCTATTTCCCACACTGGAGTTTACATCTGAGTGCTGGGTTAAAATTCTATAGTCATAACTTATTCCCACAGTTATTTTTTTTATATTAATTCCCAAGCCGATTCCAAGGTCAAATGTTCCTATTGATGGCACTGCCGCATCGCCGGCCCTTTGGGCGCTGCCCCAACCAAACATTGAATTAACTTCAATTAAAAAACGTTTTGACTTCGCACCTGCCTGGGCAAGCCCAATGATCGGAATAAACAGTGTTAAAAAAAATATTTTATACATTCTTGGCTTCATTAGAAAGTAATACCAATTATCGCTGGAGAGGTGCCAATCGGGTAAGAGTCAGGACTTGCAGGAGTTAAAATTCCTGTCGCTAAATCTCGAGAAAAAACCGAAACTGAGTTGTCTGCGGCATTCGCCGTAAATACAAACTTGCCATCTCCTAATATTCTGACATCATTTGGCCCAGCTTTTGTGGCCCAATTGCCAATAGCAGTTAAAATACCCGTTGTTACATTGATATTGTATCCCCATACTTTACCTGCGCCCAAAACATCGTTACCACGAGCTGTTACATAAAGTTGGCTGCCGGTTTTCTCGATTTCAACACCCGAGCCTTTTTCGGCATTTGAAGTTACATAGGTATCGATAAGCGTAAGCGCACCTGTCGTTTGATCTATTAAAAGAGCCGTTACGCCACCTGTGGCACTGGCATTACCTGTGTAGACAAATTTGCCTGTTGAATGAACTGAAATTGCATCAGGCGAAGCGCCCGAAGCATAATTATTTATGAACACCAAAGTACAAGTTGCAGTATTTAGGGTGTAAGCTGAAATGTTATTTGAACCATAATTGGCAACATAAACGAATTTATTTTCTGGATGAATAGCAGCAAAGCCAGGGTTGGTGCCGCCAGTGTAATCAGCAACTTTTGTTAGCGCACCGGTCATTTGATTTATAGAATAACTTGTAACCTTGGCCGCCGCAGCACCACTCCAATTACTTGCAATTAAACATTTACTATCTTTAGAGATGCTAATTCCGTTAACTCCACTACCCGCAGGTAACGGACTGCCTGGAACAGCCGTTAAATTACCGTTAGCATGATCAATTGTAAAGCCCGCGATTTGGTTAGCAATAGCCCCTGCTGTATACACCCACGTATTAGATGAGTCGACTTCGACACCGTAAGCTCCGTTGGGAACAGTCGTGTTTCCAAGCTGAGTAATATTACCTGTTAAAGAATCAACTCGCATTCTGTACAATGCCGAAGCCCCAATCTGGTTAGAGGCAAACAAATAAGAGTTATATGAAAAACCACTAAAAAGTGTACCGGAAATTCCGCTTGGGTTTAATACGACAACATCAACTACCGCAGCAAAATGATAGGGTAAAGTACACGTGATTGTATTTGGATCAACAATTACCGGATTCGTGCATGCAGTTCCACCAATGGTGACTGTAGCACCGGCTGCAAAAAAATCTCCGGTTATGGTCACAGTTATGCCGCCTTTAACCCCGTAAGTAACAGGTAAAATGCTAGTGACCACAGGTGCCACAGCCCCTCCCGATCCGCCGACACCAATTGATCTGAGATCTGTAGATTTTTGCGAATTACAAGAGCAAATTAAAGTTAAAAAAAATAAATATAACCCATATTTCATATGAGTTTCTTATCGGAAGAAACTAGTTTCTGCTAAAATAAAATGTAACGATAAGCCCGGTTAAGCGGCCTTTTTGGTGAACTTGTCGATGAAGTCCTTTGCTGAATTCGAAACCGACAGAAACGAAACCCCATAAATACTGCCGCTCTTTCTGCTGACGATTTTGCAGCTGGCATTGAATGCCGGCACATCACCGCCCGGTTTGAAATGCAAATAAACCCGGCTGTCGATATCAAAACTGACATTTTCAAGTTTGAAGCTTGCGCCGCCCGCGCCGATTTCAATACTCTGGGCTGAATAAACTTTCTGACGGTCGTGAATCAGTAACTCGCAAGAGTATTGAGCGCGTGGAAATCGACGCCGATAAAATGTTTTTTGAATTTCGGCATCTTCTTGAAAGGAAGCTTCGAAAATTTCGCGGATTTTATCGGGGTGAAACTCAGGGATATCGGCCAGTCGTTGCCAGGCTGATTGGTCCTGCCGCCAGATAAAGTCAAATTCAAACAGCGTTTTACTCTGAAGCATCTGAATCATTTCAGCTGCCGTAAACGGACCGTAATTTTCGTTAATTTTCAGAATATACCAGATTCGGTCTTTATACGCATCGAACACCGCTACCGCCTTTTCAGACTGTACCGGGTTTTTAAAACTTTGATTGAACGCAACTGTTAGTTGCGGAAATTCAAAAAGAAATAACCACATTTTAGTTTTATCGTTATAGATGTAATCGCTCCAGCGAAGGGTTTTGCCTTCAATATTTTTGGTGATTTCCTCGATTGACCAAGGGCCCTTTTGGATGCCCTCTTTCGCCACAAAATATTTTTTCATAGTTCCTCGCAATTTAAATTAAAGTGTCTTAACTAGACATTCGGCTTTAATACATCCAGACTTTAATTAATCTCATATTGAGGCTATATTTCTTTGATGGCTGAAACGAAATCAGAAACGATACTTGCGATTGATTTTGGCACAAGCCATTCACTTGTAGGCGCCTTTCATAATGGCAAACGAGTTGAGGCCCTGCCTATCGACCCTCTGGGTTCTGATAGCACTTTAATGCGCAGTTTACTCTATTTTCCGCATGCCGATGAATGTCATTACGGCGCCGAAGCCCTGACAAAGTACCGCGAACACGAAATGGAAGGCCGCCTTTTCCGGTCTTTTAAATCCCATTTGCCAAACCGGAATTATATCGGCACGGCCATCGACAACCGGATTATGACTCTGGAAAATATGGTTGGACTTTTCCTACTCGAACTAAAGAAGCGCGCCGAAATGATCCTCGGAACTAAGATTACCAAAGCCGTCATTGGCAAGCCCGCACGCTATTCGATGGATGATGTGGCCGATGAATTTGCACTTTACCGAATGAAAAAAGCTGCAGAGTATGCCGGCTTTCAAGACGTTACGTTTGTGCCGGAACCCCTCGCTGCAGCTTTAGAGTTCAAACGGCAGATCAATGACGATAAAACGATATTGATCGGTGATTTCGGGGGCGGAACTTCTGATTTTACGATCATGAAAATTACTAAGCAGGAATTCAAAAAATCCGACGTTCTGGGAGTTGATGGCTGCCCTCTTGCCGGAGACTCGCTCGACAGCCTGTTTATGCAGAATCGCCTGAACGCAGGTTTTGGTGCGCAGACCCAATATCGAATGCCGATGTCTGACAATTTACTGACAATGCCCGGCTCAGTTATGGAACGGCTGAACAAACCATCCCAAATTGTGCACCTGAAAGAAAAAGAAACTTATGAATTTATTAAAGAAATAAAAAAATGTGCTCTTAGAGCGTAAGATAAACAAAAAATCGACCGCCTTTTTATTCTCATCGAAGACCAGCAGATTTTTCCATTCTTTGAAGAAATTGAAAAAACTAAAAAAACCCTCTCACTTAAGTCGACGTCTAACTTTGATTTTTTGTACCCCGATCTGGAAACCCGCGAAATTTTTTCAGCTGTTGAGTTTCAGAACTGGTCAGCCAATTTCAAAAAAAATATTTTTGAAGCACTCGACCGCTGCTTTCAACAGGCGCAGGTCAGCTTTGCTGATATCGATCATGTCTTTTTAACCGGAGGCACAGCACACGTGCCCTTTATTCAGGAAGAATTCAAACGGCTGTTCGGCGCAGAAAAATTGCAATCGAAAAACTATTTTCACTCTATTTTATCCGGCCTGATTGAAAGTACGAAAAATCGAAATGAATTTTAGGTATTCGGAGCGAGGGCTTTGAGCCATGCGGCATTAGGCGGAATCAACTTTCGGGCTTTTAAATCGAAGAACGACGTCGTGAGAGTTGCCTCGCTGACAACTTCGCGGTTTTCATGTAACATTTGCTGCCGGAGGATACAGATTTTTCCCACGTAAGACACTACTTCAAGTGTGATTACTATTTTTTCGCGAAGTTTTATTTCTTTTAAAAATTTCAGATTAATTTCGAGAATTATCGGACCCAGACCCGTTTGCTGAACCGTTTTATAACCGTAACCCTTTTGAGTTATCGCTTCCCAGCGGGCTTCTTCGTAAAGCGCCAGATACGTGGCATTGTTGACATGACCATAGGAATCCAAGTGATGTTCTCTGACCAGAATTTCATATTCAAAAATCATAATTATTTAAGCGCTTCCCGGATGTAGGCGGAAGCCTGGTCCATGATCCAGACCACTGCGGCTATCACAACGATGATAGTTCCGACTTCGGGCCACATCGCTTGCCCCTGATACTTGATCAACA
>JANOJH010000459.1:0-1383 GCA_031408135.1 Bdellovibrio sp.
CGGTAGTCCTACTATTCGTGGAGGTGGTGTTATTTTTTACGTTGCTATTCTAGTTAGGTTTATGGTTCATGATTTTCAGTGGCCCTGGCTGGTGTGTGGTGCAACCGTGGTGGCAGTGATAAGTTTTATGGATGATGTGAAGCCACACCCTGCTTTGGTGCGATTTTCCATTCACCTGATCGGTGTGGTCATGATGTTTTACCAAGTCCCGCTTTTTGATTGGCCAGTGTGGTTGGTTACCATCGCACTAATCGTGTGCATTGGTTCATTAAGTGCCTTCAATTTTATGGATGGCATCAATGGTATCACCGGAGTCTATGCCCTGATGAGCCTGGCTTCATTTGGATATATTCATACGTTTAGGGTTGCCTTTACGGACCTCTCCTTAATTGTTATTGTTTCAATCTCTGTTTTAATTTTTTTGTTTTTTAATTTTCGGAATCGTGCCCGATGTTTTGCAGGTGACATTGGAAGTGTCACTATCGCGTTTGTTTTAATATTCTTTCTGCTTCAACTCATTAACACCACACATAATTTTTTATGGCCTTTGCTTTTTTTGGTGTATGGTACTGATGCGATTGTTACAATCGTCTACCGCATTAGGAGAGGAGAAAATATTTTTAAGCCACATCGCACGCATTTATATCAGTACTTATGTAACGAACTACGGTGGTCTCATCTGAAAGTTTCGATTGTGTATGGTGGGGTTCAGCTTCTTTTTAATGTGATCGTGATCAACGCCCTTCTGCAGCACAGCTATATTTTTCCATTGATTGTTGCTTTACTTTTTATCATCGGTTATTTGTTTATCAGGTTTGCCGTGACAAGGCAAATTGAAAAGATGAAAAGAGTATGATCGTAGTATTCTTGACGAAACAAAATTTTATTACTCAATTTCGCTCTCGCGCTGTTGATCTGCTTCTGTTAGAGAGTCCTTGCTGTTAATTATAAACTCACGAATATCATATTGCTCTCCGGGGCAATTGTTGTTTAATCATCTCATCTCATCTCATCCCAACCCTTCTACCTCAAGAAGAAGGGAGTCGTCACCCCTCTCCATTTGGAGGGCAGGGATGCGGTTGTACTCAAACGCCTAAAGTTCGAACCAAACGTCTCTAAATATTCTTTTTCTTCGAACTATAAAAAAACGTTTTGTAACGTGCCAACCTCTTGTTGGTTGTTGATTTTATCACGTATAAATATTTCATTTCAGCTATAAAAAACAGCATCTTTTAGCAACTGCTTGCGTGTATTAATTATAAAATTGAACACACAATTTTTATGGACTCAGGTCACGTAAAACAAGTTGCAACCTTTGAGAAGCTCTTAGGTTTCTGCAACGCCCACGGTGCCATGTTTAACCCGAGCAAGGCTGCTATTAAA
>JANOJH010000465.1:0-1826 GCA_031408135.1 Bdellovibrio sp.
GCTTCCGGCGTGGTTCGGCGTAGAAACTCAGATTGCCGACGGGCTGATCTTCCGTGGTAGCGTTAAACAATCGTTTCTGGTCAGTATCACAAAAGACGAATTCGGATATCCTACATCGGTCGCAAGTGGCGCAACCGGCGCAACTTCCAATTTGGCCTCTGCGGCAAACGATACGGTTGTTTCCTCAGGGCTCGGTTTCAGATTTAAAGAGCTGACAATTGATGGTTCGCTTGCAAGCTCTACAACGCAGAGTTTGAATTTTAATAATTTTCTGTCTCAGATCGGCTTAACTTATAAATTTTAGGCGCGAAGCGAAACGAAGCCGAAATCCGGATCGTTCAGGTGCCAGCTACTTTTGGACTTCTTTTTGAGGCTCTGCGTAATAGTCGGGTTTTACGAAGTCTACGGAGTAGGGGTAGAGGTAACTTTTGTAACTGCTGATTTTCGGGCTGCCCACTTCTGTGAAGGCTTCGTCCCATAAATGGGCAAGCAATAAACTGGATCGCGCCATCTGTTTAACGATGATCTTGTTCATCCGTTTGTATCCTTCGGCTGAAGATTTTCGTTCAGCCGGAGTTTTGAGGCTCATTCCTTTTTCAACTTTAATCAGAGAATTCTTTACGATTGGGTCTGCCTTGAGGACTTCTTTTACTTCTAAAGCTGAAATTACACTTAAAGCCTGCATGTTTTCTATGACTGTTTTTTTCTGAGTGAAAGGCTGGGTTTTCCAGCTTTTGGCTTTTTTCACAATCTGCACCACTAAATCAGGCCCGAAGTTAGAAACAACTGCGTCTTCATAATACGAGTGAATCCCTCCATGGCTAGCCGCGTACCCATCGTGGTCAGAAGTATTATGGAAAGGCTGACTGTTGTCTCCGACGAAGTGTCCCATCAAACCTAAGTTTACGCCCATTTCGTAAAAGGCCTTATTAAACGGGAACTCACTGTCTTGTTCTTCTTTGTAGCCTTTAGGTTCGGGAAGATTTTTAAGTTCTTTTCCTGCAGCCACTGCCCGGCGATAAAACTGGTCTGCGCGCCACCAGCTTGATCCAAGTTCGTTGGGAATGGAATAGAGTGTTTGTGTTTCATTCTGCTTGTTCGGTTTACCCGTGTAGTCGGTAATTATCCTATTGTAATCAACCGGCACTTCGGAAAGCTTCAATCCGATTTTTTCTGCATTGATATAATGGCTCGGGTCTCCGACCTTTCTGAATTCTGACGACAGCGATTTCCAGTAAATGTCGGGCGTATTGCAGAGGTGGCCCATAACATGCGGCTTACTCATCAAATATTCTTTTAAATTCGGAGATTTCACCAGATGAACCGCCGCTTCGCAGATTGAGGCGTGACCGCGCCCGCCCCAGGCCCAGATGGTCGAACAAAATTGGGTAATCAGTACAAATAAGAAAATAAGTAACGCGCGATTGTGAACTTTCATAAGTCTCCTTCGTAAAAAACTACCGCAATTCTGCAGGAGCGCGATCGTTTGACCGCATGATCAACAGGGCAATTAAAGTTGCCACGTAGGGAATCATTTGTATAAATTCTGCAGCAAAATACGACGAAATCAACTGATTCGATTGAAGTTGAATCTGTGATGCTTCGCAAATTCCAAAAAATAGGCAAACAAAAAGTGCACGTTGTAACTTCCAACCTGAGAAAATCAGCGCAGCAAGGGCGATAAAACCGCGCCCGGCGCTCATCAGCGGAGAGTAGCTTGATGCTAAAGCGGTCGAAAGCACGGCGCCGCCAATGCCGGTAATGAAGGCTGAAAGCGTTAGGGCCTGCCACTGTCTGGCAGCAGAACTGATGCCGACAGACTGGAG
>JANOJH010000477.1:0-6297 GCA_031408135.1 Bdellovibrio sp.
TGGCTTTTATGTAGCCTGCAAAACGTGAGAGGCGAAACAATCCGGCACCATCGTTATAACTGTCTTTCCCCCAAAGGGGTGGATACGTCCAGGTCTTTCCTTCAGCATTCATAATTCCCCTTGCCATTTTTACTATGACATGCAGTACACTTTTCTTCATACAGCACTTTGCCCTTTATTGAACTTGCAGGTTCATCCAAAAAGACAATCTCTGCCAAGCCTGATCCATTGGGGCTTTCTCCCTTGGGCACATCAGCACCCAACCACTTGATGTATGAAACAATCGCCTTCATTTCACGGCTGTCATCCGCCAATGCTTTTCCATTAAGACTGCGTTCAAAACAATCGTTCACTCGCTTTTCTATGGTTTCTTCTGCACCAGACCGCGCCCTGAATTTTGGATAGGTAGAAGCCACCGCACTGTAATTATTCCCGAACGGTTTTGTGCCTGCATCGAGGTGGCAGTTTTGGCAATTCATGCCATTGCTGATCATCAATACTTTTCCCTTTGGGCCGAGGTAATCAGATGTATGCGCAATCAGTTCGCGGCCGTAGCGGATTTCTTCACCGGTTTTATCAGAAGGAATTGTATTTGCATCGGGGGCTTTCCAAAAGTCAGGAATAATAGAAGCTTGTGTTTGTATCGGTACGTTATTCGTTTCGGGCGTAGAAAACAGCGCGACTATTTTTTCCGGCCCCACTACTAACGATATGGTGATTAAGCCCGTTAGTGCGAGAAGCAGCAAAACGATTGCTATAAAAGTGTTTATTACTTTTATGAAAATCGTAATGTCAAAAGGATTCCTGTCCATACTGATTTCGAGATGGTTTAATTTTACTTTGAGAAATCCTTACGTTAAAGACTTAGTGTGGAAGCTTTTCGCGAACTAAACCATACACCCATGTTCCTGCAATGGCACTCAGCAGCGTAACAATAACCACTAAAAACCCGCTGCCTATTTGTGCGAACAAAGGCCCCGGACAAGCCCCTGTTATTGCCCAGCCTAAGCCAAACATAGTGCCACCAATCACATTGCCCCAATCAAATTTTTTATCGTGAAATACAACTGTTTCCCCTTGCATGGTTTTGATCTTGAATTTTTTAATAGCCCATACGGAGAGCATTCCCACTGCTACCGCTGTGCCTATTACACCGTACATATGAAAGGAATGGAGACGGAACATCTCTTGAATGCGATACCAGGAGATGATCTCAGCTTTAACGAAGGCAATGCCAAACAGCAAACCCAACACAAGGTATTTTATATTGGAGGTAACCAGTGTTTCTTTTACCCGTAGCTCATTAGGTGCTTCGCACTCTACAGGATGCGCAACAGGGGACTCGTCTTTTGTTTGATTCATATCATAAAATTTATTGGCTTATAATTTCATTAACCATGGAAAAATGATGTGCACCATCGCAAATCCCCCTGCCATAAAACAACATGTTGCTACAAGCGAGGGCCATTGTAAGTTTGACAGGCCCATAATGGTATGGCCACTCGTGCAGCCTCCGGCATAACGTGTACCAAAACCGACTAAAAATCCACCGATCACGAAAAAAATTAAGCCACGCAATGTGAAGAGGTTTTCAAAACTAAAAATGGAGGCGGGCATAAGGTTATAATCTACCGTAATGTTTAACGCCTCTAAGTCTCTTACTGTACTCGCTGCAATTTGTATTGGTTCATGGTTCGATAGAAATTGTGTGGCTACGAAGCCGCCCATCAATACACCCGCTACAAAAAACAGGTTCCATATCTCTTTTTTCCAATCGTATTTAAAGAAAGAAATATTAGCAGGAAGGCACGCTGCGCATAAATGACGAAGCGATGAAGAAATGCCGAGGTGTTTGTTGCCCAAGAGCAGCAAGGCAGGCACAGTAAGGCCGATATGCAATCCGGCTACATACCAAGTCCAGGGTTGACGTAAAAATTCAAGCATCTTAGTTGGAAAGTTTAGTTTTAGAATTGAGATAAAAATGTAACCCGATCATACTAATTAAAGTGATAAAAAGAATAAAAGCAAATGAAGGCGTTTGATTCATTAACCCAGATTACGCGGAAAAATGAAATAGATATAAATATTTGAAGGTCAATGATCTAGCTCTATAATTTTCTACTGCGTAGCAACAGGATATTTTAATGAAAAAATCATTGCAATACATTGATAACATGAAACTTAAAAGTGTTTTCTATTTTAAAAATTACGCTAACACCTAATCCGGGATTAACATATTTGGATCTACTTTTTCTTAGCTTTACCTTTCTTTTTATCGCGCATCAGCTTATCAAGTTTTTCTTCCAACTCGGTGAGCTTCTTGATGATGATAATATGTGTATGTCTCGCATCAATGCCGACCACACTCTCTTTGCTGTGAATGTATTCGCCAATGATTTCATAATCAGGATGATCTTTTGCGATAAGTTTCTTCGATACTTTACTCATCTTGTTTTGTTGTTAGAAAACATATTTAATACTAACCCACCCATGATTGCCCCATAGACTGAACTATTGATTGGTGAAGAGGTGATGGCACAGGTGCCGGAATTGCATCCGATAAAATACCAGTAAGCAAAACCTGCTGCTGTGCCTATACTAATTCCTAAAAAATACTTTACTAATACTGACTTGTTCATTAGCCGGTTCCTTTTAAAATTTTATTCCAATAGAACCAGGGCAACACTTGCTTTTTTAGTTGATACATACTCCAACGCTCTTTACTTTGGTCGAACGGAAATGTTTCTTGTGGCTGATTGTTATAGTCAAACTCTGCTAATACCAACTTACCATACCCTGTTACCACCGGACATGATGTGTAGCCATTGTAGGTAGCTTCCAACGCTTTCTTTTCCATAGCTGCCAAAAGATTCGCCACCACTACAGGTGCTTGTTTACGAATGGCAGCACCTGTCTTGGAAGTTGGTAAACTCGATGCATCGCCCAGCGCAAAGATGTTTGCATATTTAGTATGCTGTAAAGTGCTTTTATTTACATCTATCCATCCCGCTTCGTTGGCAAGGGGGCTTTTCTTAATAAAATCCGGAGCGCTTTGTGGCGGTGTAACATGAATCATGTCGTACGCTACCCAAGTTTCAACGTCCTTATTTGCTTCACCAAAGCCTACAAACTTGGCGCGCTTGTTTTTAGCATCAATCTCTTCAAGGCGCTGGAAGAAATTGAGTTTAATATTGGCACGTTTACAAACTTGTAAGAGTGTTTTTTCATATTTCTCAACCGCGAAAAGCCTAGTGCCTCCACTCCAATATTGAATATCGGTTTTATTGAGAATGCCTTGCTTTCTGAAATAGTCAGCGGCCATGTACATAATTTTGTGTGGAGCACCGCCACACTTTACAGGAGTATGCGGGCTTATGAAAATGGCTTTGCCACCTTTGAAATTTTTAAGCGTCTCCCAGGTATAAGGAGCGTAATCAAAACTGTAATTTGAGCAAACACCGTCTTTACCTAGTGCCTCGCGCAGTCCTTTTACAGCATCCCAATTTAACTGAATGCCCGGAGCTACTATTAGGAAATCATACGATATTGATTCGCCAGTTTCCAATGTTACTTCATTGCTTTCCGGTTTAAAAGCAGCAGCCCTTTGCTTAATCCATTCCACACCTTCGGGCATTACTTCTGCCTCGCTTCTTACCGTTTTTTGAATATCAAACGCACCACTGCCTACCAGTGTCCATGCGGGTTGATAATAATGCTTGGTAGCTGGCTCGATGATGGCTATTTCTAATGAACTTGATTTGAGAAGAAGTTGGGCAGCCACTGAAATACCAGCGTTACCTCCTCCAATAATTAGGATTTGATAGTTACTCTTCATAGTTTTTTTAAATAACAGTGAAAAAAAATAGTGCAATCGTTTGTCACACTCTGTGACAAATGTCACGCAAGACTCTCTACCCCTTAAAAAAGAAGTTCTTTGCCCAGAATGTAGATCCCCATTACCAAAACAAACCATCCAAAAAAAGGTTTCAGTTTTTCGTTAGGAATAAATTTGGTGAGATAACTTCCACCCACAATTCCTACCATAGCAAAAGCCGAGAAGATGAGCATGAACTTGTAGTCAATGGCCTGGCCTGAGCCTAAGTCGCCTGTGAAACCAATTAATGATTTCATCGCAATAATAAGAAGTGAAGTGCCAACGGCTTGCTTCATGGGTAGACCCGCTAACAGTACAAGAGCAGGTATTATTAGAAAACCACCACCAGCACCCACTAAACCAGTAACACCACCTACCAATAAACCTTCTACAAAAATTAGAGGGTAGTTGTATTTTATCTCGCTGCTTTCATCTGCTTCTTTCTTCGCCCCGATAACTTTCGGTTTGCGAATCATGGATATGGATGCAAGCAGCATAAGAATGGCAAACAATACCATTATAAACAGAGGCTTGGTAAAGGTGAGCGAGCTGATTGAAAAAACAGGATCAGGAATTATGGGAACAATAAACTTGCGCGTTGCATAGACAGAGACAATAGATGGCAACCCAAAAATCACTGCCGTTTTAAGGTGCACATTACTACTCTTAAAATGGCTGTATGAGCCCACCAAGCTGGTAAGCCCAACTACAAAGAGCGAATACGCTGTTGATAAAATGGGATCAACACCAAATAAATAGACCAGAATAGGAACGGTAAGTATAGAACCACCTCCACCAATCAAGCCCAAAGAAAGCCCCATAATAATGGCAGCTACAAATCCAATAAGTTCCATGAGCGTGCTTACTTGCTTTTATTGGTACGGATGCCACAGGGCAAGTAAAGAGGACAAAAGCTAATGAAGCTGGTGAGTATAAACACCGCAGAAATTACCAATAAGATTATGGCCACTGTTCCTGAAATTACGTTGGTGAAATACAATGCTGCAATGACGGACGCAACCAAAATTCTGATAATACGATTGGCAGAGCCCATATTTTTTTTCATGGCTGTGGATTTTTATACAAACCTACAGGGCGCGATGATGGTATTCAGTAACTAAAGTCACACAGCGGAAAGAACCTTAATCTTATTTCTTGAAAGCGCAATCTTCTCTTTTTTCTCCAATTGCTTCAATAGCCTGGAAACAACTTCGCGTGCGGTGCCTAATTCATCGGCTACTTGCTGGTGCGTTATGTTTAGTTCAGAAGTATGAAGCATTTTTACTTTTGTTTTTAAGAGATCCCATAGCCGGACGTCAACGTTTTGAAAGACCACAGCATTAATTACGGAGAGAAGCTCCTCAAACCTTCTGTTGTAGAGTTGAAAAATGAATTCGAGCCAGGCTGAATTATCGCGGATTAAATCAATTGCTTTGTGTACAGGTAAAATCAAGACCTCCGCTTGTTCTTCTACTACCGCCCGTATTTTACTGGTACCATTGCAGGCCGCACCAAGAAAGGACATCACGCAACTTTCACCCGGTTTGATGTAATAAAGTAAAATTTCTTTACCCTCTTCATCCAACTTGAAAACTTTGATAGACCCGCTAAGCACGATAGGTACATTTTTAATGTAGTCGTGCTCTTCAATAATCACTGTATCGGGGGCAAATGAACGCACAGAGCCCTCTTTCAGGAGTTGATCAAGCAGGTCTTTACGAATAAATGCGTCAGTAGCTTGTTCTGTCATTATTAATGATTTAAGAGCAAAGAACAGTAATTCTAAGCGAAAAATTCAGATTTTGAAATGTTCATGTCGAGATCGATCATACGCTTCCAGCCTGCAAAAAAGTAAGAGGTATTGACAATCTGTGATAGATGTAAGACTATTCCATTAGTATGTAATCTTTTAGGGTTTGACTATCTCTTTCTTTGTCTTTTAAATCATTCTTCAATTCGGTTTAATCAAAAGTGGCGAAGACGAACCTAAAGACTTAGTAACATGAGAAAAGCAAAAACTATTTTATTAGTTGATGATGATGAGGATGATCAACTCTTTTTCATAAAAGCACTCAGTGAAATCGATAATGCAACATTATACACTGTAGCTAACAACGGAAAAGAGGCTCTTGACACACTTGAAAACTCTGCCATTCCTCCATCCCTAATTTTTATGGATATTAATATGCCCATGATGAACGGAATTGAATGTTTGGCGGAGATTATTCAAAATCCACAGACAAGAAATATACCCGTTATTTTTCTTTCAACCGACCAAAGTCAAATAGAGCCAGCCCGAAAGCTCGGTGCAAAGGCATTTATAAGTAAAACTGCCAACTATATACAGCTACGAGAGCAAATTGAACGAATGATCAACTTAGACTTTATTACCGAAAGTCACATAGCGGATCAAACTTTTAGAA
>JANOJH010000495.1:0-1760 GCA_031408135.1 Bdellovibrio sp.
ATCAATGTGGGCGATGAAATCAAAGTTAAAATCCTTAAGTACGATACAGAAAAAGAGCGCGTGAGCCTTGGCTTGAAACAATTAAGCGAAGACCCATGGGCGGATATCAAAACCAAATACACAATCGGTACCAAAGTTAAAGGCAAAGTTGTTTCTGTTGCAGAATACGGTGCTTTTGTTGAGCTTGGTGACGGTGTTGAAGGTTTGATCCACGTCTCTGAAATGTCTTGGACTAAACGTGTAAAGCACGCCAACCAAGTGTTGCAGGTCGGGCAGGAAGTTGAAGTTCAGGTTCTCGAAATCGATATGGAAAATCGCCGTATCAGTTTAGGTATGAAACAGCTTCAGGCTAATCCTTGGGTCGAAATGAAAGAATCTTATCCTCCGGGAACTATCCTTGAAGGTGAAGTTAAATCAGTTACTGATTTCGGTATCTTCGTAGGTATTGAAGAAGGTATCGACGGTTTGGTTCACATTTCAGATTTCTCTTGGACTAAACGCGTAAATCATCCTTCTGAAATGTTCACTAAAGGACAAAAAATCAGGGCGGTTGTATTGGGCGTGGATTCTGAGAACGAAAGATTCTCTTTAGGTATTAAACAACTTGAAGGTGACCCTTGGTCACAAATCGAATCTAAATACGGAATCGGAACTCAGCACAGTGTTAAAGTAACTAAAACAACAGACTTCGGTGCTTTTGTTGAATTAGCGGCTGACATTGAGGGATTGATCCACATTTCTGAGTTAACAACTGATAAAATTCAAACAGTTGAAGATTTTGTAAAAGTGGGCGAATCAATCAAAGCTGAAGTTATCACAATTGATAAAGATGCCCGTAAAATCGGTTTATCTTCTAAATTGGTAAAACTTCGCGACTCAAAAGCTGATGTTGACGAGTATGTTAAAAAAGCAACTTCGACAGCAAAAACCAGCTTTGGCGACGTTTTCGGTGATCAGTTAAAGAATCTTAAATCAGACGGTAAAGAATAGTCCTGCTGCGTAGCAACGCTACGCACCTAGGCAAGAACAACGAAAAGGGAGCCTTATAGGTTCCCTTTTTTTATTTTTATTTTATGATTAACAGTGCACGAATGCGCTGTCTTAAAAGACACGTTTTATCAGAAAAGGAATTTTATGAAACACTGGTCGTTCAGAAAAAAGTTTGTAGTGGGTATCGTTCTCTTGTTCGTAGGTATTTTTATCTACCGAGCTTCAACTTCCTACATTAACGATGAAGACAATCGAATAACCCGAAATGAAATTCTGCATCTTGAAGTTAACGGCGTTATCCTGAACGGCAATAAATTTCTGGCTCAACTTAAGAAGTACCGAAAAGACGATTCTGTAAAAGCAATTGTAATTGAAATCAATTCTCCGGGCGGGGCGGTGGGGCCTTCGCAGGAAATTTATCATGAAATTCTCACCACAAAACTTGAAACAAAAAAACCGGTTGTGTGTGTGAGTACCAGCTTGATTGCCAGTGGCGGATACTATGCGGCGCTTGCATGTGATAAAATAATTGTGGCGCCAGGTACAATGATCGGTTCGATCGGCGTTATTATGGAGTTTGCCAATCTTGAAAAACTTTACGACTGGGCAAAGATTAGCCGCTACACAATCACGTCAGGTAAATACAAAGACTCAGGTTCTGAATACCGCCCGATGCGTGAAGATGAACGGAAATTATTTCAGGATATGATCGACGAAGTTTATACGCAGTTCAAAGGAACTGTTGTCGAGGCCAGAAAGTTGCCGGAAGC
>JANOJH010000521.1:0-2484 GCA_031408135.1 Bdellovibrio sp.
TAAGACTCATGACGTTTGAACCTTAAGCACATTTTAAATGGAGTATCGACTCTAATTATTTCATTAAATTTCACTTTTATGTTTTTTTTTGGGGAAAAATGAAGTGGTGTCAGATTAATTGTAACATTTGATGCGACATATAAATGACGATGCTAATCAACCTAACTTCCGTTTAATATCGTGTTTTAAGAGGGAGTTATCAACTGAACCCACAGAGTTTTCCACAATTCGCATGCTTTTCCAGTGTCAAATTGGACACGAAAGTGAATTTCACTTAATTCTAAATTTAATAATTTCTTAATTATTTATTAAGCATGCGTATTTTAGGTCGTCTTTTTTGACGCGTTGCTAACGGGGAATAATTGAAGGTTCAACTGGTATACCCGATCACCTTTTGAAGACTCGCGTGCGGTCAAGTTATCCATGTGCATCGACTTTCTTAAGTGGCGCAGTTTAAAGCGGATGGCTTCGAATTCTTTTTCCGTAAGGGACATCGTGAGCGAGCCGAATTCGCGCTCTGTGGCCGTGTCCTGATACAAAGATTCAAGCCCGAGATACATCAGCTGCATCTGCAGTTTGCGCACGAGGGCTGAGGGAATTTCTTTTTGCGTTCCGGATAGTTTGCCTTTTGTCAGCGTGTTTGTAACGGCATCGCGAACGAGTTCGCCTGATCGAATTAAATTTTCGACCGCTTCTGTGATTTCGGCCTCAGAGGCCTTGCCGCGCAATAATTCTTTGAGTTGCAACGTTTCAAACGTGACGCCTTCCTGATCAACTAGGGCGTAAATAATCCAGCCGATCCAGTTGGGCATTTCTTCGAACGTTTTGCGATCGAGTTCACCGTGTTTGAGTTTCTGTTCAACCCGATATTCAGACAATTGCTTAAGCGCGTAGTTGCGATCGGCCGGGTCTTCGGCCTGATTGAAGGTTACCAATAGCTTAAATTCATCGGTTTGCGCTTTGTTGAATGAAAGGGCCTTGGCAAATTTTCCGACCATGTCGATTGATAAATTGCGCTTGGCTTCGATGATCATTTTCAGATAATTCGGGGATTTAATATCGGCCGCTGCCGAAAATAAAGAGTACGAATAAGGGCGGATCATGGTGCGGGTTAAATGCTTTTTTGCTTGGTAAAAATCACTCAGAAAAAGCCGGTAATCCATGTATTCTGACAACGCAGGTGGCGCGACTGAAGCTGTTGAATTTTCTGGCTTTATATCTAACAAGACTTCAGAATTCTGCATTTTACCCCCTGCATGAAAACATAAAAAAAGCGCCTCATGTTTTTAATCGCATGAGGCGCTAGCTTTGACAACACAATTGCAAAGAAATTTTGAATTCTTTGGCTGGCGCTTACCTAATAACGATCGTTACGTGCTCAACATTCATATCGCCCTGAGTGTATAGTACGAGGCTGTCGGCACCCTGGCCAATGACCAAGTGCTGGTTCATCCTGAAGGTCGCAATCTGAGGGTATCCGCCACTGAAATGCGCCTGTCCCATGTTAAAGCCATTGATCAAAAGATCGATGAAGCTTGAGTTGTAGCGGGCTGTCGCCGTTACTAAAACCTGTTCAACAACGTGACCGCGGTATCTTTGCAGATCGATGTACTGAGTAAGATCAATACGGTCATTACCCATAACAGATCTGTAAATATTGATCTCGATGTTCTGACCATATGGAGGAGGTGGAGGATTGTAGCCACCGCCATCATGTCGCAGTTCAATTTCGATCGTGTCGATAAATGTACCGCCACCGATTCCTAACTGTAAATTACCCGCGTTCTGGCCAAGTATTAAACGATACTGCGGTCTTAGATCAATTTGAAAACCCGGGTTAATCTGTGTGGCAACAACTCGCCCGTCAGAAACAAGTTGTGCAACGGTTCTTCCCGGATTTGTCGTTTGCGTTCTTGCACGAACTGATACAACTTCCCATCCGTCATATCGACTTCCGATTCCGGCTAACTGACGCAATGGCAAAGTTTCATTAACAATATTTCGACCGATAAAAACTCTCTTTACCTCAGAACCGTAATCAGGCTGACCTGGGTAAGGATCGCTCGGGTATGGGTCTCCTGGATACGGATTTCCCGGGTACGGGTCTCCCGGATACGGATTGCTCGGTTGACCTGGTACTAATCCGCCACCACCGTGGCCGCCGCCAGGGTTGCCCGGATGAGGTCCTATATGCCCGCCGCCACCGCCTGGAGGACCCGGAATAAGGTAGGCTTCCGCAGCCCAACTAACTGAAATAACTAATAAAAAAACCTTTAGTGAGTTCTTGAATACTTGCATAAATTTAATTTCCCCCATTTGAAAATTATTTGAACGATTATTGATAAAGCAACAGGTGTGCCTTGTTTTTTTTAACATGGCAGGGCCAAGCTGACATCAACCAATGTGTGCTGTACGCTGATTTTTGTGAAACTCGAAAAAAACTTTTATAATTTAGATCCGAATCTGATTCTCGCAACTGCCGAA